>JBBRFO010000011.1:0-40578 GCA_038224135.1 Solirubrobacterales bacterium | reverse complement strand
CAGCAGAAACCCGAAGGCACCGGCGACAACATCATCACCCGGGCTCCGTAGACGGCGCCAGCGGGCGGCGGTGCTCGCGTGCTACTCGCTAGCCGGGTCCTCTGGCTCGGCGGCGGGGTCGGAGGCGGACCCGTGCTCTCGCGTGTCGTCGCTCGCACGCTCGCTTTCGCCCTTGAGTCCCGCGTAAGAGCCGAGGCCGTCAGTCGATGGATGGCCGGGCTCGAGCGGGAGGCCGAGGCTGACCCAGTCATGCAGCCCGCCGCGGTAGTAGCGGATCGCGGCCGGCGGGTGCCCGGCGGCGAGCAGCGCCTGGATCGCGTCCGGCGAGGCGCCGCACTGCGGGCCGTTGCAGAAGAAGACCGCTGGCCGGTCTGGATCGAGTTCGCCAGCGCGCTTGGCCGCGTCGCTGTGCGGGACGTTCCGAGCGCCGGGAATCGTCCCGGCGACGAACGCCTCGGGCGGGCGGCTATCGATCAGCGCCAGCCCAGCGTCAAGCTGCTCGATCACCTCGAGCTCGCCCACGGTCCTGACGCCGTCTGCGAGCTCGATCGGGTTGATCGAGCCCCAGTTCGCGTCAAGCACGACCAGCCCGCTGTCGCCGAGAACGATCGGGATGCGCATCGGGCCGCGCTCGCGCCCCACTCGCTCGAGTCCGCTCACCCCGGATAGTGGCTCAGGAACCATCGTCTGCCAGCCCGGTGGTGAGTGGGATCGCGTTGCGCATGCAGTACACACCCGGGCAGCGCTCGTCGGCCCGGGCTCGCAGGCGCTCGAGCACGTCCGCCGGGGCGTCGGCGTCGACGGCCAGCTCCCAGGCGATCTGCTCGACGGGAGGGCTGTCCGAGGCGCCGAGCGCACGCGACTGGTCGACCTCGGTGGTGATCGTGCCGCGCAGCGCTCGCAGCTTGACGCCCTCGCGCGCCGCCTCCAGCGCGTAGGTCATCGCGTAGCAGGCGATTCCACCCCACAGGTAGTAGACGAGCGGGTTGGGCGCCGAGCCCGTGCCGCCGAGCGACGGTGGGAAGTCGCACAGGAGCTCTACCTCCCCGCCCGGGTAGGGGACCGTCCCCCGGAACTGCGGGCCGCCCTCGACGACCTGCCAGTCGCCGCTCAGCGCGACGGACTGACGCACGCTGGCGGGATCGCCCTGCGCCTGCCGCGCGGCTCGCTCGACGGGTTCGACGTTGACGTTATGCATGGTTCGACCCTTTCATTTGTCGTTGCGGGGTCTGGTAAGGAGCTGTCGGGCGTCCGTCGCGCTGTGAACGGCGGTTCACCTCGGCCCCTTGGAGCCGATCGCGCGTCCGAGCAGCAGGAACACGGCCGTCGCCAGCGCGATCAGCCAGCCGGCGCCAAGCAGGAGTTCGGGCCCGGCGTGGAAGCCGGGTGCGTAGGCGCCGTCGAACAGCGCGCGCGTGGGCCCGAAGCCGGGCAGCAGCCAAGCAAGTCGGCCCGGTGCGGCGCGGAACATCGGGTCCTGGACGATGCCGATGTCGGTCATGACGAGGAAGAGGATCAGGTAGGTGGCGGCGAGCTTGTCGAGCACCGCTCCGGCCAGCGCGCCGATCGCGGCGTAGATGAGTCCTGTGAGCACCAGCGCGGCGATCGTCGGCGGCCATGAGACGGCCGTGAATCTCAGTGCCGTGACGAGCGCGGAGATTGCGACGACGGCGATGGTGGCGACGACGAGCACGGTCAGCCGTGCCAGCACCGCCTCGCGGGGTCGGAAGCCCGCGATCACGAGCCGCCGGTCGCCCTGCAGCGCGGACTGCATCACGAAGACGCCGACCAGTGCGGCAACGAACGCGACGCTGAAGCTGGCCATCAGCGGGCCGTGCAGCGCGCGCATCGTCGTGGCGACCTCCACGCCGCCCGGAAGCTCGATCATGCGCGGTGTTCGCTGCGTGATCGCGACGCTCCAGAGGATCACCGCCGCGGGTACGACCGCGAGCAGGACGAGCACGAGCGGGCGGCGGCGCTGGTCGCGGAACGCCATCACGGTCGCCGTGCGCGCCCGCGCAGTCATGCTCGGGTCCTCGTCCGGGCCGCAAGCCAGAACGCCGCCAGCGCGACCGCGAGCGCCCCGAGCGCGATCGCGGCGACGCTGATCCACTCGTCGCCCGGAGAGCCCTGTCCGGCGCCGGCTGCGATCAGCAGGTTGGCGGCATGGCGGGTGGGGGTGAACGCGCCGATCCCGCTGCCGCTGGTCATCTGCGGCCCGGAGAACGTGTCGACCGTCCACACGAGCACGACCAGCAACGATCCCTCCAGCGGCGCGGAGACCAGAGCGCCGATGAGCGCGCCGATGCCGATGTAGATCGCGGCGAACGCAAAGATCGCCACAGCCGCATGCAGGGGATGACCGATGCCGCTGCGCAGCAACAGCGTGAGGAACGCCGCCAAGCTGACGGTTGCGCCCAGCACGAGCGCGGCGACGATCCGCGCGAGCGCGACACGGGTAGCCCCGAGACCGGCGGCGGCGAGGCGTCGGTCCGCCCCGCGCGAGGAGCTGAACTGGAAGAACGCGAGCGTGCCGGAGAGGAATGCCGCAGCCCAGCCGGCGCTGATCGCCGTTCCCGAGCGGGTGGCGAGTGTTCCGCCGAGCGCGCGTGCGAAGTCGCCGAGCACGCCAGCGAAGATCAGCACGAAGAACACGGGGATCGCCACCAGAAGCGCGAGCGTGAGCGGCGCGCGCAGGTGCTCGCGCACGAAACTGCCGCTGACCTCGCCAAAGCCGCTCATCCCGGCTCCGTCCTGCCATCCGTGAGCGTGTAGACGCGGTCCAGGCGTTCCTGCTCGGCGAGGAAATGCGAGACGATGAGGATCCCCATGCCCGCGTCGCGCCGGCGCTCCGACATCTCCCAGAAGCGCAGGTAGGTCTCCCAGTCAAAGCCCGAGTAGGGCTCGTCGAGCAGCAGCACGTCGGGCTCGTGCATGAGCGCCAGCGCCAGGTTCAGCTTCTGGCGCGTGCCGCCCGACAACTCCTCAACGCGGTAGCCGCGGTAGCGGGCGAACTGCAGCTCGTCCAGGAGATCGCTGACCGCACGATCGCGCTGCTGCTCGTCGAGACCGTACGCACGCGCGAACAGCGCGAAGTGCTCGTCGACGGTCAGCTTGTCCCAGACCATCGGCAGCTGCGGGCAGTAGCCCAGGCGCCCGGAATGCCAGACGCTGCCGCCGTCGCGCTGCAGCAGACCGACGACGATCTCCATCAAGGTGCTCTTGCCCGAGCCGTTCTCGCCGACCAGGCCGACCAGTTCACCCTTGCAGACCATCAGGCTCGCACCACCGAGCACCGTGACCGTGCGCCGCCGCGGCCAGATGCCGCGGTGAAAACCCTTGCGGACCTCCTCGACGGTCAGCACGCAGTGGTCGTGCGTGGGGCACTGGCCGAGCGCGCGGTCGCGCTCCTCACGTGTGGCTCCGCGCTGTGGCCCGCCGCCGGGTGTCGTCGTGGCGTCCACCTCACACCTCAGCGGACCACGAACTCGCCCATGCCGCACGTGAACGCAGACGCGCCCGCGCGCTCCGGCGTGAATTCGACAGGGACCCGTTCGTCCTTGGGCAGCAGGGCGCGACAGGCGAAGTCGGAGAAGACGACCTCTTCCGAGCAGGCGGCGGTCTCCTGGCGCGAGAAGCTGATTCGCGGGCCTCGGAATCGCCGCGAGCCGACGCGGGTGAGAGCCAACGGATCGTCAACATCGGCGCGCCAACCCGCAGCTGGTTGCAGGTGAGGGGGAGCGCTCGGGTGCTTTAGGGCGCACGTCAAAGACTGCACCGGCTACTGCTTGCTCAGAATTGCCGCGCGCTCGGCGTACTCGTCCGGAGTGATCTCGCCCTGCGCCAAGCGCCGGTCGAGGACCTGCGTCGCCGTCTCAAAGCTCGCGCCGTTGTGAGCATGAGCCTCCGGGGCGGCCCTGGCTCGCACCAGCAAGACGGCCAGCGCGACGATCGCCACGACGGCGACGATGATCATCGCCCAGCCCCAGCCGCCGACCATGTGATCGCCGTTGTTCATCCCGTACTGCGCAAGCGTGGTGAGAGCTGCCATGGAGATCGTTCCTCGCTGTTTGCTGCTGGAGAACCATGATGTACGTGGACACGAGCTTGTACCAGCGGGGTTTCCCACAGCCCGACGCGCAGCAACAACGGACTACCGGAGAACGCCGCATACGCGGCTCAGGTGACGTCTAGTTGCTGGTACATCCCGTCGGCGTAGTGGTTCGTCAGGTTGCAGACGAGCTCGTAGCGGCCCGGTGGCAGCGTCAGGGTGGTCCAGCTGACAGTGCCGCTGGTGATTCCCTCGCCGGTCCCGCTACCGCAACTATGTGAGGCCTCACCCAGGCTGCCCGTCTCGGCAACCTTGCCGTTGGCGCCCGGCACGCGTTGGCCCGCGACGGCTCTCCCAGCCAGCGGCAGAATCACGAGTTCGTGGGTGCGCCATCCCAGGTTCGACGCCACCAGGCTGATCTGCCCGGCGGGGATCGTGGCCGGAGAGCTTCGCAGTCTCATGTGCGCACCCAACGGAGCGGTGCCGCCCATCATCTGCGTCATGCCCATGTCGGCCAGCGTGACGTTGACGATGTCACCCGGCAATGACTGCGGCGGCGAGCAGGTCACTCGCGCAAAGTGATAGCCCGAGCCCGTCCCGCCGCCCATCATCCCCGACCCAGTCGAGCTGACGGAGCCGCAACTGGCGAGCGCCAGACCCGCCGCAGCTGTGGCGAGCAGCATCAATCGAGGTCTCCTCGCCGGGCGCGCGCGCATGCTCATGAGCGCGCCACGTCGCCATTGTGGGTAGGGGCAAGCTCGCCGGCTGCATTGGTCTCGCGGGCTAGGAACGCGCCGAGCTCACCGATCGTGCTCATCAGCGGTGCGGGGAAGACGATCGTGGAGTTCTTGTCGACGCCGATCTCGACCATCGTCTGCAGGTTGCGCAGCTGCAGCGCCAGCGGGTGGGCGGTCATGATGTCCGACGCGCGGCCCAGCTCACCGGCGGCCAGCGCCTCGCCCTCGGCGGCGATGATCTTCGCGCGCTTCTCGCGCTCGGCCTCGGCCTGACGAGCCATCGCGCGCTGCATGCTCTCGGGCAGCTGGATGTCCTTCAGCTCGACGGTCGTGACCTTGACGCCCCACTCCTCGGTCTGCACGTCGAGGATCTCGCGGATGTTCTGGTTGATCGTGTCGGTCTCCGACAGCGTCTCGTCCAGGCTGTGGCGGCCGACGACGGCGCGCAGCGTGGTCTGCGCGATCTGATTGATCGCCGCCTCGACGTTCTCGATCGCCACGACCGAGCGCACGGCATCATCGACGCGGTAGTAGGCCACGGCGGAGACATCGACGCTGACGTTGTCCTTGGTGATGATCCCCTGCGACTGGATCGGCATCGTCACGATCCGCAGCGACACGCGGTGGACGTGATCGACGAGCGGAATGATGAAGATCAGGCCAGGCCCGCGAGCGTCGCCGTGCACCTTGCCCAGCCGGAACTGCACGCCGCGCTCGTACTGCTTGAGGATCCGGACAGTGGCGGCGAACCCGAGGAGCGCCAGCACGATGACGACGACGATCACGGCGAGAATGGTCATGACGCCACGGTAGGGAGCGGCGCGGGCCGCACGTGCGGGGAAACCCGCGCTCTTGCCGCGGATGAGCCGCCTGGTCGCCGCCGTGGAAAGGGCTGTGCGCTCGCCCGTCAGCCTGGCCCGCGCAGGGCGCGCAGAGCATTGAGGATGACGGCGACATCGATCCCCTCCTGGAGCAGCGCGCCCTGGACGGGGGTGAGATAGCCGGCCGCCGCGACGCCCATGGCCACGATGCTCAGGCCCATGCCGGCCAGCACGCTCTGGCGGGCGATGTGCAGCGACCGGCGGCCGATCGCGACCGCCTCGGCGACGCGGTCGACGCGGTCGACGGTGATGACCGCGTCGGCGGTCTCGGATGACACCGTGGCGCCCGCGGCGCCCATCGCGATCCCCATGTCGGCAAGCGCCAGGGCGGGCGCGTCGTTGACGCCGTCGCCGACCATGATCACGGGCCGCAGCTGGGCGTCATCGCGAAGCCGGCGAACGACGTCGAGCTTGTCCTCGGGACGCTGCTCGGCGTAGACACGGTCGACGCCGAGCTCGGCGCCGACGCGCTCGGCCACCGAGCGGCGATCGCCCGAGACCATGGCGACATGCCGGATGCCCTCCGCGCGCAGACGCGCCACGATGCTCAGCGCATCGGGGCGCAGCTCGTCGGCCATCACGATCACGCCCGCCAGGTGGCCGTCGATCGCAACGAGCACCTGCGCCTCGCCGGACCCGTGGCCGCTCAGCAGCGTGGCCGAAGCGACCTCGGCGTCGGGCGTCCCGGACGCCCGCAGGAAGGCGTGGCTTCCGACCGCCACGACCCGGCCCTCGACGGTCCCGAGGATGCCCTGACCGGGGTCCTCGCGGGTGTCATGCGGGGTGGCCAGCACGAGATCGGCGGCGTCGGCGGCTCGTACCAGCGCCTCGCCCAGGACGTGCGCCGACAGGCGGTCGACCGAGGCGGCGAGCCGCAGCAGCTCGCTGCTCTGGATGCCGCCTCGCGTGACGATGTCGCGGACCTCCGGGACCCCGACCGTCAGCGTGCCGGTCTTGTCGAACAGCACGGTGCGCGCCTCGCCCAGCGTCTCGATGCCGCCCGCCCCCTTGACCAGGATGCCCGAGCGGGCCGCGCGCGAGAGCCCCGAGACCAGCGCGATCGGCGCGGCGAGGATCAGCGGGCAGGGAGTGGCGACCACGACGACGGCCAGCGCGCGGACGGCGTCGCCGCTGATCGCCCATGCTGCGACCGCCAGCAGCAGCGTCGCCGGCAGGAAGAACCCCGCGTAGCGGTCGGCCATGCGCACGAACGGCGCGCGCTGGGTCTGGGACTGCTGCACCAGCCGGACGAGCGCGGCATACGAGCTCTCGGCCGCGGGACGGTCGGTACGGACATCGAACGGCGCGCCGGCGTTGGCCGAGCCGCTGAGGACCGCCATGCCGGCGGCGATCGTCAACGGCAGGGGCTCGCCGGTGAGCGTGCTGGCGTCGATCACGGCCTCGCGGCTGACCAGGACCCCGTCGACGGGGACGACCTCGCCGGTGCGGACCACGACGACATCGCCGACGAGGACCTGCTCGATGGCGACCTGCTTCAGACCGTCACCGCTGCGCAACTGGGCCACCTTCGGGGCCCGTTCGATGAGCGCCGAGAGCTCCCGGCGAGCGCGTGTCGAGGCGAGATCCTCCAACGCGGCACCGCCGGAGAACATCAGCCCGACAACGACACCGGCCAGCTCCTGACCCAGCGCCAGCGAGCCGATCATCGCGATCAGGGCGATCGTGTCGACGCCCATGCTGTGGTCACGCAGCACCGTGCGCCCAACCTCGACCGTCAGCTCGGCGGCCAGCAGGGCGACCGCGATGCGCCAGACGAGATCGCCGGCATCGGTGGCACCCGACAGGTGCAGCGCCCCGCCCACCCCGATCGACAGCAGCGCGTACGCAGCCATCACCGGGGCGCGGTGCTGCACCACGAGGTGCCCGAGCGTCGCACGCCGTTCGGGGGCGGGCTCGGCGGGCGGCGCGGGACGAGTCACCGGTGCACCGGAGGAGACCGTCATCGCTGCAGGATCCTCAGCGGCCGGGCGGCAATCTTGCGGAGCCTGGTCATCGATTCAACCATCGCAGTGCTGCGCCCGCGAGCCATCGGGGCTTCACCGCACGTCGGGTCGTAGCCCGTACGGACCGGTCCCATCCGCCGCGCGTGCGGGAAACCCGCGCGGCGGCGTCGGGTTGCCCGCCGTCCACGGACGCGGGAAGCGCCGATGACCGCGGGGGGCCGCGGTCGTAGGTTCGACCGGTGTCCGTTGTCGACCAGGCGCACGCTCGCGCCGATCCCGCGCTCCTGCGCCGCAGCCTGGCGAGCGACGGCGAGGACGTGGTCGTGCGCGAGACGCACTGCTCGGTCGTGTTCCTGGTGGGCGACCGCGTCTACAAGCTGCGCAAGCCGGTGCTCTTTGACTTCGTCGACCTGCGCCTGCGAGAGGCCCGCGCGGTCGCCTCGCGCATGGAGGTCATGCTGAACGCGACGCTCGCCCCCGGAATCGCGCTGGGCGTCCGCGCCATCGTCCCGAGCGGCGACGGGGCCGGCTACGTCCTTGGCGACGACCACGACCCGCTCGCGATCGACCATGTCGTCGAGATGCGCCGTTTCGACGAGGGCCAGACGATGCGGGACCGGATCGAGCGCGGCGTCCTGACGTCAGAGCAGGCATCGGCGGTCGGCGCCCGCATCGCGCTCTTCGACCGCGACGCGACGGTCGTTCGCGAGGGCATCGACTACCGGGAGTTGCTGGACCGCAACTTCGAGGCGTTGCTGCCGCTCGTCGACGACCTCGCCACTCCCGTCGAGCAGCTTGCGCTGCAGCGCCTGGCTGACGCGTTCCTGATCGAGTGGACCGCGGTCCTCAGCGCCCGAGCGTCGGCGGGCAGCGTGATCGACGGCCATGGCGATCTCCGCGCAGAGCACGTCGTCTTCGACCAGGACGACGTGTTGATCGTCGACCGGCTCGAGTTCGAAGACCTCCGCATCGTGGACGTCGCCGACGAGCTCGGCTTCCTGCTGATGGAGCTCGACGACCTGACCGGCGACCAGACGATCGGCGAGGCGGTGCTGGCCGGGTACCACGCGGGTGGTGGGACGGTGCAGCCGCGGGCGCTCGTGGCGTTCTTCGGCGCCCACCGCGCGCAGGTCCGCGCCAAGGTCGCGCTGCTGCGCGCTGCGCAGCCGGGCGTCGATCCGGCGCCGCTGCGAGCGCGCGCCGTCCGGCTGCTGGCGCTCAGTCGTCGCTTGGGCTGGCGCGCCCGCGGCCCGCTGCTGCTGCTCATCACCGGGCCCCCGGCGTCGGGGAAGTCGACGCTTGCGCGCGCGCTCGGCCAGGCGTCGGGACTGCCGGTGCTGTCCTCCGACGCCATCCGCGGCCGGGACGACGGCGTGCGACCCGAGTACACACCCGAGGCCCGCGCCGACGTCTACGGCGAGGTCGCCCGTCGTGCGTCCCGCGAGCAGGCGGTGATCGTGGACGCGACCTTCGGCGATGAGCAGCTGCAACGGGTGTTCGTCGAGCAGCTCGAGCGTTCGAGCTCGGCGAAGCCGCTCGTGGTCGAGTGTCGCGTTCCTGCGGGTGTTCGCGTCGCACGAGCCACCGCGCGGGAGGCGGACGGCCAGCGAGACTCCGACGCCGGGCCGGGCGTCACCCGCCGTCTCGGCGAGCGATTCGTGGCGATGGGCGCCGTTGCCGCCGGTGATCACCTGGCGGTCGATACGCGCGCGCCCTTGGCGATGCAGGTCGACGAGGTCGAGTCCTGGCTGGACTCGCTGCTGGCCGGGGGCCGGATCGCATAGATCCGTCCGGCGCGCGAGCGCCATCGGCCGCGTTACGAAGCACCCCGCCGCATCAGCGCGATCTCACCACCCGGAGGCAGCGCGAGCGTCACCCGCGTGCCGCCGCCGGGCAGCAGCGTCACGTCGAGCGTGCCCGATGCCAGCGCTGCCCGCTCGCGCATGCCGATGATGCCGTAGCACTCTCCCTGCTCGCTGCCCATGCCGTGTCCGTCGTCGGTCACGACGAGCCGCAGGCCGCCACTCGCCAGCCGGACGTCGATCGAGACCGAGGCCGCGTCGGCGTGTTTGACGATGTTGGTCAGGGCCTCCTGGGCGACCCGGTAGGCGATCGTCTCGATGTCCGGCTCCAGGCGCACACCGCCCAGGTCGATCGAGACGTGGCAGTCGAGTCCCGCGTGGTCGCAGACCCTCCCGGCCAGCGTGCGCAGCGTCGGCTCCAGGCCCAGCTCGTCGAGCGCGGCCGGGCGCAGGTCGGCGATGATCATCCGCAGCGACGCGATGTCGTGGTCGAGATCGGCGGCCGCGGCCGCGAGCATCGCCCGGGCGGGTGACGCTTCGGCCCGCAGTGCCGCGGCGAGCGTCAGCTTGAGTGAGGCGAGGCCCTGCAGCGTCTCGTCGTGCAGCTCGCGCGACCAGCGGCGCCGCTCGCTCTCCGCCGCGGCCATCGTGTCGTGCAGCCGTTGCGCCTCGACGCTGCGGGCCGTGGCCACCGCAGTGGCGGCGCTGGCAGCGAACGCCTCCATCGCGCGCTGGTCGTCGTCGTCGAAGCCGGCCGACGCGCCCAGGCGGTCGAACGCCATCAGCACGCCGTGCCCGCGACCACGGTGGATCAGCGGGACGACGAGCGCGC
This sequence comes from Solirubrobacterales bacterium, assembly GCA_038224135.1. Lineage (GTDB taxonomy): Bacteria > Actinomycetota > Thermoleophilia > Solirubrobacterales > Solirubrobacteraceae > F1-60-MAGs163. The sequence goes on along the minus strand of JBBRFO010000011.1, from coordinate 30,311 downwards.
CGCCCGCCTCGGGCACGCCGAACCGGGCAGGGTCGACGCCCATCGTGCGTGCGTCATCCACGCGCATCACACGGGCCGCGGCCAGTGCTTCGCCGGCGGTGGAGGACCGCAGCGGGATCGCCGCGTCGGCCCTCACCGTCGCGTTGCCCGCCACGGCGGCGATCCGCAGCTCGTCTCCGTGACGCAGCCAGATCAACAGGGCGTCCGCCCCGACGAGCGTCCGGCCGAGGGTGACGATCAACTCGAGGATCCGCGACAGATCGGTGTCGCTGCCGACGGCGGTGGCGATCTCCATCGTGGTCCGCTGGGCCAGCAGCGCCCGCTCTAGCACGTGACGCTGCGCCGTGGCCTCGCCGAAGAGCCGTGCATTGTCGATCGCCACGGCCGCCCAGTCGGCCAGGACCGTGATCGTGTCGAGGTCGTGCCCGTCGAAGTCTCCCGCCCCCTGCTTGTCGGTCAGGTAGAGGTTGGCCCAGGCCTCGCCGCGGACCGTGATCGGCACGCCGAGGAAGCTGGACATCGTCGGGTGGCCGGGCGGGAATCCGGAGTTCCGCGGGTGATCGGTGACGTCGTGCAGCAGGATCGGCTCGGATTCCTCGATGAGCAGGCCGAGAACACCGTGCAGGTGAGGGAGCTCCCCGATCGAGGACCGCGTCGCGTCGTCCATGCCCACCGTGAGCAGCTGGGCGACACCTCGCCGGTCCTCATCGAGCACCGCGAGCGCCGCATACCGCGCATGGGTCAGGTCCCGGGCGGCCACGACGATCCTGTCCAGGACCGAGGGCAGATCGTGCCCCGATGTCAGTGCACGCCCGACCTCCAGCAGCCGCCGAAGACGCTCGACGCCGGCATCACCCGGTCCATGTTCGTCCGCCACGTGTGCGGTCGAGCATAGGCCGTGACCTAGAGTCTGGCGAATGGCGGCGATCCGCATCGTTCTGGCCGACGACCACCGCATCGTCCGCGCCGGCCTCAAGCTCCTCCTCGAGGCGGAGACCGGGATCGAGGTCGTCGCGGAGGCCGGCGACTCCGCCGAGGCACTGCGAGCCGTCCTGGGGTACAAGCCCGACGTGCTGGTGCTCGACCTCAGCATGCCGGGCCTGCAGAGCTCGCTGGAGGCATTGCCGCTCGTCCGCGAGCGCTGCTCGACCACCGCGACGGTCGTGTTGACCATGCAGGAGGACCCCGAGTACGCACGGCGCGCCCTGCGCGCGGGCGCGCTCGGATACGTGCTCAAGGAAGCGGCGGACGTCGATCTGATCGAGGCCGTCCGCCGGGCGGCCGCGGGCGAGACCTATCTCAACCCGTCGCTCGGCGCCAAGCTGGCTGCGATGCACGAGACGCCGGCCGGACCGCCAGATGACCTCTCCGAGCGTGAGGCTGAGGTCCTGCGCCTGATCGCGCTGGGCCACACCAACTCCGAGATCGGCGAGCAGCTGTTCCTGTCCGTGCGCACGGTCGAGACGCACCGGGCGCACGTGCAGCAGAAGCTCGGGATCTCCACGCGCGCCGAGCTGGTGCGCTACGCCCTGGACCACGGCCTGATGGCTGATCCGCCGCCGGCGAACCCGTAGGCCGAGGCGTGTGATGGCACGCGGCGTTCCGGCCTTGGTCGTCTGGACGCCTGCGACGTCGTGAACAGCGGGCATCGGGGGACGCAGGTCTGACGCTGGCGTGCTCCGTCGGCGGAGGTCGGCGGGTTCGGCGTCTGGCGGGTTCGGCGTTTGCGCGAGGTGTGGTCGATCGACCGCGCATGGAGGGGTCGATCGACCACACGTGGTGTCGGGGCGGGTGCCGCCGCGAAGCCCCTACTCCCCCAGCCAGGCGATGACGGCCAGCACCCGGCGGTGATCATCCCCGCTCACCGGCAGGCCGAGCTTGCCGAAGATCGACGAGATGTGCTTCTCGACGGCGCCCTCGGTCACGACGATCGCACGGGCGATGCCCTGGTTGGAACGCCCTTCGGCCATCAGCGCCAGGACGTCGCGCTCGCGCGGGGTCAGTTCCTCCAGGCGCGCCGGACCGCGGTTCGCGACGAGCTGCGCGACGACCTCGGGATCCATCGCGGTCCCGCCGGCCGCGACGCGCCGCACCGCCTCGACGAACTCGGCCGGGTCGGCGACGCGGTCCTTCAGCAGGTAGCCGACGCCGCCGCTGCCGTCGGCCAGCAGCTCCTTGGCGAAGATCCGCTCGACGTACTGCGAGAGCACGAGGACGGGCAGGCCCGGCACCCGCCGTCGCGCCTCGATCGCGCCGCGGATGCCCTCGTCGCGGAACGTCGGCGGCAGCCGCACGTCGACGACCGCCACGTCGGGCCGCTCGCGCTCGAGCACGTCGGCCAGGGTGTCGCCGTCCTCGACCTCGGCGACGACCTCGCAGCCGCTGTCCTCCAGCAGCCTGCGCAGGCCGTCGCGCAGCAGCGCGAGGTCCTCGGCGATCACGACGCGCATGGCAGTTCCGCTCGGAGGATCGTCGGGCCGCCGACCGGGCTCGACACGAAGAGCGTCCCGTCGAGCGCTTCGACCCGCTTGCGCAGGCCGGTCAGCCCACCGCCGGCCGGGTCGGCACCGCCGCGGCCGTCGTCGCGGACCTCGACCTCGAGCCGGTCGCCGCGACGCTCGATCCGCACGGCGGCGCTCGTTGCGGCGGCATGCTTGGCGACGTTCGCGAGCGCCTCGGAGACGACGAAGTAGGCGGCGGTCTCGATCTGCTGTGGCAGTGGCACGTCGACGTGGTAGTCGACCGTCGCCGGCACGCCGCCGCCGCGTGCCGCCAGCGACGTCACAGCGACGCCGAGCCCGCGCTCGGACAGCAGCGCCGGGCGGATCCCGCGGGCCAGATCGCGCAGTTCAGCCAGTGCGCGCTGGGTCTCGCCGCGCGCCTGGGCGATCAGTTGACGAGCCGCGGCCGGGTCGTCGCCGTCGAGCTTCTGCTCGGCCATGCCGAGGTCCAGCGCCGCGGCGACCAGACGCGCCTGCGCGCCATCGTGCAGGTCGCGCTCGATGCGCACGAGCTCGGCCTGGGCGGCGTCGACGGCGCCGGCGCGCGTCTGCGTCAGCCGCTCGACGCGGCGCTCGAGGTCCTGGACGCTGCAGCCGAGCGTCCAGTTGGCGAACGACGCCGTGCCGGAGGCGACGACCCGCACGAGCGCCGCGGTCAGCGCCAGCGCAAGCGCGCCGACGAGTCCGATGGCGATCGCATGAGGCCAGTCGTCGACCCGGAAGCCGGCGACGTGGACCTGGTCGGCGCGCTTGGGGATCCACCACCACAGCGGCGTCGTGACCAGGGCGAGGCTCGCGCTCCAGCCCGCCACGACGACGGTGAAGCCGACGATGCCGAGCGGCAGCATCAGCAGCAGATACGCGGTGTCGCGCCAGGTCTGACGGTCGAGCAGCAGCGCCTTGCCGCGGGCCCAGGCGGTGCGCATGTCGGGGTAGTCGCTGCGATGCAGCGGCAGCGGCGTGCGGTAGCGGCCGGGGATCGCGTGGCCGGTGACGATCGCCGCGCGCCGGCGCTCGACCCACGCCAGCCCGCGCGTGGCGAAGATCGTCAGGAAGACGAGCGGGACGCCGATCAGCGTGATGATCGTGGAGATCGCCGTCGACCAGCCCGCCACGAGCAGCGAGAACGCCAGCGTTCCCATCGGCAGACCGAGCAGCAGATAGAGGCTGTCGCGAGCGATCCGCTCCGGCCAGCCGCGACGAGCGACGGGCTCGGCCGGCGCGTCGGGCGCAACGGTTGTGGGCTGCTCGGCAGTGATCGACGTCATGGCACACATCGTGATCGGTGCGATCGCGTCGCACCATACGGCGACCCGGCGTCTTGGGGGGTGGGGTTATCCCCGATGTCGCTGGCGCTCGAGCTCCAGGCGCAGCAGCTTGGCGTGCATCGCGCCGATCAGCTCGCGCAGCGGCTCGGACCCCGAGCCGATGATCTCGGCGGCGCGATCAACGCTGACCTCGCCCGCGAGCCGGTCAAGCATCGTGCGGACCTCCTCAGCGACGAGCGGGGCCAGCGCCTCCTGATAGCGCAGCGTGTCGAACACCGTGAACCCGAGCCGCTCGTCGTAGCCGCCCGCGCGGAAGCTGGCGATCGACTCGATGATCCGCAGGTCGTCGTGGTCGTAGCCCGTACGCGTCGGCGTCAGCACGCCCAGTTCGGCCAGGCGGTTGAGGACGTTTGCCGGAACGGACACGCGGGCCAGCACCTCCTTGCGCGGCGTCCGCACGCCATTGCCGGCGGCCAGCGCACGGTCAAGGATCCGGTCCTGCACCTCGACGAGGGCGGCGGCCTCCTGCGGCCCGCGCTCCATCACCTCGCCGATCAGCCGCAGCGGCATGAAACGCTCCTCCTGCAGGCGCTTGACGAGCTTGATCCGCTCGACGAAGTCGGCCGGATACCAGGCCATGTTGCGTGACGTCCGAACGATCCCCGACTCGTCGCCGAGCACGCGCTCGCGCAGGTAGTGCTTGATCGTCCCGGCGCTGACGCCGGAGCGCTCAGCCAGCTCGGCCATCTTCAGCAGCCCGTCGGTCGACGCGTCGGTGCTGCCGGGCTGTGCGCTCATGCCAGGAACGATCCGCGCGCAGCGCCAGACGCCAGGCCGCCCGCGGCGCCGGATTCGATCAGCTCGGCGATCTCCTCGGCGCTGTACCCGGCGGCCTGGAGCACCGCCTCGGTGTGCTCGCCCAGCCCGGGACCCGGCAGCCGGTTCGTGTCCGCGGGCGTGCGCGACAGCTTGATCGGCGCGCCGAGCAGCCGCACCGGCTGCTGTGCTCCCGGCTGGTCCAGCGGAACGACCATCTGCCGCTCGCGGACGAGGTCCGATTCGAGCACCTCGTCGAGGTCGAGCACCGGCTCCAGGCAGCAGTCGTGCTCGCCGGCGAACGCCGCCCATGCGGCGCGCGTGCGCTCCATGAAGACGCCCTGGATCGCGACGTGCGCCTCGGATCCCGGCTGCGCGAACTGCTGCTCGATCAGATCTTCCCGCCCGACGCCGCGGCACCAGGCCTGGAAGAACTTCGGCTCCAGCGCGCCAAGCGTGACCCAGCCGTCAGCGCACTGATACGGCCGGTAACAGACGAACATCCCCGCCAGCGGGAGCGCTCCGCGGCGCGGCACGTTGCCGGCGGCAAGGAAGCTGGAGGCGACCATCGCCAGCCACGACCGCGCCCCGTCGGCCATCGAGACGTCGACGAACTGGCCCTCGCCCGAGCGATCGCGCTCGCGCAGCGCGGCGAGGATGCCGAACGCCGCCAGCAGCGCACCGCCTCCGACGTCGGCGATCTGCCCGGCCGCCTGGACCGGCGGCCCGTCGGCCTCGCCCGTCAGGCCGAGCAGCCCGATCAGCCCGAGGTAGTTCATGTCGTGGCCGGAGCGATCGCGCAGCGGCCCGTCCTGGCCGTACCCGGTGATCGCGCAGACGACGATCCCCGGATTGACGGCCTTCATCGCCTCGTAGCCGACGCCGAGCCGATCGAGCACCCCGGGGCGAAACGACTCCAGCACGACGTCCGCGTGCTCGACCAGCCGCAGCAGCGCTTCGCGGCCGCCGTCCTCTTTCAGGTTCAGCCGGATCGAGGTCTTGTTGCGATTGAGGCCGAGGAACAGCGCACTCTTCGCGGACTCCTGCGCGCCTTCGTAGTACGGCGGCGACCAGCGGGCGTAGTCGCCCATGCCGAGGTCCTCGACCTTGATCACCTCCGCACCGAAGTCGGCCAGCAGCAGCGAGCAGAACGGCCCCGGGAGCAGCCGCGAAAGGTCCAGCACGCGGAGCCCCTCGAGCGGCAGGCTCATCGCGGGACCCCCAGGATCTCGCGTGCCTGATCGACCGTCGCCGGGCGCCGGCCGAGGTCCTCGGTCAGCTGCCGCGCCTTGGCGACGAGCTCGCCGTTCGAGCGCGCCATGTCGCCGCTCGGCAGATACAGGTTGTCCTCCAGGCCGACGCGGATCGACCCGCCGAGCGTCAGCGCCGCGCCGACGAGCATCCACTGCCGGCGCGAGATGCCGACGACGCCCCAGTGCGCCCCGGCCGGGACGTTGTCGGCCATCGCGGCGAGGTTGCGCGCCGTCGGCGGGATGCCGCCGGTGACGCCCATCACGCAGTCGACGTGCATCGGCGCCTGGAGCAGCCCCATGTCGATCAGCGGCTCGAGGCTGCCGACGTGCCCGAGGTCGAAGCACTCGTGCTCGGGCCGGATGCCGAGGTCGTTCATCGCCTCCAGCAGCTCGATGATCTCCGCGAACGGGTTCTGGAAGACCATGTCGAAGACGAACTGCTTGCGCGAGCGCGAGTACTTGGCGTAGTTCAGCGAGCCCATGTTGAGCGCCGCGACGTCGGGGCGCAGCTCGCGCAGGTAGGCGATGCGCTTCTCCACCGGGACGCCGATCGTGCCGGTCGAGTAATTGATGATCACGTCGCCTGCGTTGTCGCGGATCGCCTCGGTGATCGCGCGGAAGTCCTCGATCTCGTACGACGGCGTGCCGTCCGGTGTCCGCGCGTGGATGTGGATCATCACCCCGCCCTCGTCAACGATCCGGCGCGCCTCGGCGCCGTACTCCTGCGGCGTGTACGGGATCGCCGGACACTGCTCGCGATTGGCCAGCGCGCCGCTGATGGCACATGTGATGACGACGGGACGATCGAGGTCCAAGGGAGATTCGCCTCGTGGATAGTGGGACGTAGCACTTTCCACTCTTGCGGAATCCCGCGGCCGGTGCAAGGCGCCGGCGAGCAGTCGCCTGCTGGAAGTAGGGTTCGCCCGTGTCCGACCCCACCGACTTCGAGCAGATCACCTACGCCGTCGCGGATCACATCGCGACGATCACGCTGAACCGGCCCGAGAAGCTCAACGCGTTCACGGCGCTGATGGCGATGGAGCTGCTCGCGGCGTTCGACATGACCGACGCCGACGACGACGTCCGCGCCGTGATCGTGACCGGCGCCGGGCGCGGCTTCTGTGCCGGCGCCGACCTGTCCGAAGGCGGCGCGTCGTTCAGTTACGCGGAGAACGAGCAGCACACGCATCGCGACGGCGGCGGGCTGGTGACGCTGCGGATGTTCGAATCGCTGAAGCCGATCATCGGCGCGATCAACGGGCCGGCGGTCGGCATCGGCGCGACGATGACGCTGCCGATGGACGTCCGGCTGGGATCGACGCACGCGCGGTTCGGCTTCGTCTTCGCGCGGCGCTGGATCGTCCCCGAGGCCGCCTCGTCATGGTTCCTGCCGAAGATCGTCGGCATCAGCCAAGCGCTCGAATGGACGCTGACGGGGCGCGTCTTCGAGGCCGACGAGGCGCTCGACGCTGGACTGATCCGCAGCACGCATCCGCCCGACTTCCTGCTGGCGGCGGCGCACAACCTCGCGACGGAGATCGTCGAGAACACCGCGCCCGTGTCGATCGCACTGACGCGCCAGATGATGTGGCGCCTCTCCGCGGCCGAACATCCGATGGCCGCGCACCGCGTCGACTCGCCCGGCATCGCCTCGCGCGGCGCCTCGCAGGATGCCGTCGAAGGCGTGATGGCGTTCCTCGAGAAGCGCCCCGCCGAGTTCCCGCTGCTCGTCAGCAAGGACATGCCGAGCTTCTTCCCGTGGTGGGAGGACCAGGAGTTCTGAGTGACGCCGGCGCTTTCAGCCGCAACACTGCGGGAGTGGGCCAGATGAGCCACACCCCGGAAGCAGAGGATGCGAGCGCGCTGGCGGCCGCTCGCGCATCGCCGATCGCGTGAGGCCGAGCAGACGCGGGCGCTGCGCCTGGTGCGGCTCGACGCGCTGATCCGCCGGCTCCAGACCCTCAAGGCCGGGGTGACCCGCCGGTGAGCTTCGAACTCGTCCCGCTCTTGCGGGCGCTCGAGGACGGCGGCGTACGGTTTGTGGTCATCGGTGGCGTCGCCGCGTCACTGCACGGCCCGCTCCGCGCGACGGAGGACCTCGACATCGTCCCGGCGCCAGCCACCGACAACCTGCTGCACCTGGGGAACGTGCTTGCCGCGCTGGATGCGCGCCGCGCCCATGACGAAGCGGCGGCGTTCGGCCCGGAGCACCGGGCGGCCGTGGCGCAGGGCCGCGCGCTGTCGCTGACCACGCGCCTCGGTGATCTCGACATCGTGCAACGGCTCAGCGGCGTTCCGGCGGTCGACGACCTCGAAGCGACCGCCGACGTTGTCGAACTCGATGGACTCACCGTCCGCTTCGCCTCGCGGGAGCGGCTGATGAACCGCAGCGACTGACCGCCCGTCCCGCCTCAATCGCTTCAAACGCGTGACGAACGCGTGACGAACAGGTGTGGCTGCGGTCACATGGGGTACGACTGCCACCACGCTGCACGATTTCGAGTCCTGAGGAGGAGCATCGGATGTTTGCCCCACGTACCGCCTGGAGCGCGGCCTTGACGGCTGCCGTTCTGCTGGCGCTCGCGGTCTCACCGGCCGCACAGGCCAAGACCCGCACTGTCGAACCACTCAACCAGTACCTCGTCTCCGGCAAGATCTCCGGCGACGACCTCGCCCGCCGCGGATACGACATGCATGAAGCCGTCGTGCCCGGCGCGCACGGCGCGTTCTCGATCGTCGCGACCCCCGCCCAGGCCGCTGATCTGCGCGACAAGGGCGCCGTCGTCAATGCCCCGTTCGGTTTGGCGCGCTCGTTCGCAGCGCCGGCCTCGCCGCTCACCGCACCGACCCATGGCTACGACGTCTTCCGCCCGTGGAGCCTCGATCCGGCCCCATGCCCGACCACCTGTGCGACCCCGCCGGTCAACCTGAAGACCTGGTACCACGACCAGTTCCGCGCCAACCGCGATGTCGTGCGCGAGGTCGTCTACGGCCACTCGCTGCTGGGTCAGCCGCTGATCGCGTACCGGATCACACGCGGCGGCGGCGGCGGCGACGACTCCAAGGGGCGGGAGGACCGCAAGCCCGCCGTCCTCTACAACAGCGTCCAGCACGCACGTGAGTGGATCGCCGCCGAGGTCAACCGGCGGCTGTTCGACTACGTCCTCCAGCACAAGCGCGACGCCTCCAGCGGGATCCCCCAGCTGCTGCGCACGCGCGAGCTGTGGTTCGTGCCGATCGTCAACCCGGACGGCTACGACTACACCTTCACGACCAAGGGCGCGCGACTCTGGCGCAAGAACCTGCGCGACATCAACGGCGACGGCACGATCGCTCCCGGCGACGGCGTCGATCCCAACCGCAACTGGCCGCAGAAGTGGAACTACGACCTCGAAGGATCGTCCGCCGACTCGACCAGCGAGACCTACCACGGCACCGGCCCCGCGTCGGAGCCCGAGGTCAGCGCCTACCGCGCGCTGGAGTCGAGGATCAACGCGAAGTTCCAGATCGACTACCACTCGTTTGCCAAGCTGATCCTCTATCCCGAGGGCTGGCAGGTGGAGACCCAGGGCACCGACTCGCCACTGACCACCGCGCTGGCCGGTGACGACGCCAAGCCGGCGATCGACGGGTTCGACCCCGACGTCTCGGCCGAGCTGTACACCACCAACGGCGACATCACCGATGACGCCCTGGCCAACACGGGGACGCAGGCGTTCACCGTCGAGCTGTCCGGCGGAGCCGGACCCGACGTCGGCGGCACCGCGAGCAGTCCCGACGCGTTCTCGCCGGGCGGCTTCGTCTTCCAGGACAGCGAGGCCGACGTTGCGGCCGAGTTCCAGAAGAACCTGCAGTTCGCCCTGGACCTGGCGAAGACGGCGGGTCATCCGGACACGCCGGATTCGCACCTGGGCAACACGGCGCCGGTCTTCGTCCCGACGACGTTCGCGACATCGTTCGGCAGCCCGCAGACGGTCGAGACGAACGTCAAGCGCTCCGCCGGTCGCGTCCGCGCGGCCTACAGCGTCAACGGTGGCCGCACGCGGTACCTGCCGACGCGCGAGTTCGCCGGCGGCGACCGCTACGGCGAGCCGGGCGTCTACTACCACCGCGTTCGCGCATCGATTCCCGGCATCGCGGGCGGCGACCAGGTGAAGGTCTGGTTCGTCGCGCGTGAGGAGCAGTCGTCGGCACCGTTCACGTTCGCCGTGCGGTCGGTGACCGACCACAAGGTGTTGCTGATGGCGGCCGAGGACTACACCGGGCGCAGCTCGGACATCGGGTCGGCGCCGTACGCCGGCCCGCTGTACCTCGACACGCTCAAGCAGGCGCTGACCGATGCCGGGATCGGCTACGACGTCTACGACGTCGACGCCGAGAACCGCACGGCGCCGAGCCAGCTCGGCGTGCTCAGCCACTACGCCGCCGTCGTCTGGTACACCGGCGAGGACCTCTACGTCCGCGAGCCCGACCAGCCCGGAGGCACCGGCGTGTCGAAGCTGCTCGACGACGAGATCCTCAATGTCCGCGACTACATGAACGAGGGCGGGCACCTGCTGCTCAACGGCAAGTTCGCGCTCCAGGGCGGCTGGGACCAGTTCCTGTTCAACCCGCTCGGCGCTCCGCCGAACTCGTACTGCAACAGCAACCAGACGGCGGGCGATGGCGACGTGCCGGCCGGCCAGCCGTTCAACTGCGTGGGCGTCAGCAACGACTTCCAGCAGTACTGGCTCGGCGCGTACCTGCCGATCAACATCGCCGCTGACATCGACCCGGCCGCGGCGCTGCCGCTCGTCGAGGTCGGGCGCTTCGGCGCGACGCCGTTCACGCTGAACGGTGCCGAGTCGGCGCAGAACCAGGACAACGTCTCGTCGTTCCTGACGACGTCGAGCATCCTCAAGCCGGCCGACTACCCGCAGTTCAAGAGCGAGAAGGCGATCGGCGTCGACCGGCCGGCGTCGTTCGATCCGCCCGACGGGACGCACTACGTGGTCTCGCAGGCGGCCGACAACTCGTACAAGCGCCTGGCCAAGACGTTCGACCTGACCGGCAAGACGGCGGCCGATCTGCAGGTGCAGATCTCGGCCGACACCGAGCCCGACTGGGACTACGTCGCGATCGAGGCGCACACCGTCGGCCAGGACGACTGGACGACGCTGCCCGACCTCAACGGCAACACCACGCAGGACCTCGGGCTCAGCTGCCCGCAGATCCCGATGGTCGAGTTGCACCCGTTCGTCCAGCACTACGAGACCTACACCGGTCCCGCAGGCGGCGATCCGGCGGCCACGTGTGCCCCGGTCGGGACGATCGGCAACCCGGTCGGCGGCTGGAACGGGTTCACCGGCAACTCCGGCGGGTTCGTCCCGTGGAAGGTCGACCTGAGCGCGTACGCTGGCAAGCAGGTCGAGGTGTCGATCAGCTACATCAGCGACGTCGGCACCCAGGGCCTCGGCGTGTTCGTCGATGACGCGAAGGTGACGGCCGACGGCGCCGTCCTCGATCAGACCTCGTTCGAGGATGGGCTCGGCGGCTGGACCGTTCCGGGCGCGCCCGACGGCAGCCCGGGCAACGCCAACGACTGGATCCAGTCGACGTCGGTCGGCTACGTCGACGGCCCCGGCGTCGCCACGGATCGCTCGGTCTACTGGGGCTTCGGCCTCGAGGGCGTCACCGGCGCGGACAAGCGGGCGACGCTCGTCAAGGACGCGCTCGGGCAGTTCGGCGTCACCGGGTAGGAGCGGCAGACGGGCCGCGGCGGCAGACGTCGCCGCGGCCCGTTGTCGTTGCCGGTTGCGGGTAGCGTGCGCTGATGCTCGCCGAGGTGACGTTCGCCCCGCCCGCCGTCGGCTGGGGGTCGCTCGCGCTCGTCAACGCGGGGATGCGCAGACCACGCAGCGCTCGGGCTTGGCGTGGTTCTTCATCTCGCTGCGGGTGTCGCGACGGTACCGGCCGGCGGCGCCCCTCAGAACGGGAGGCCCTGCACGGCGACCGGCCCCGCCGGCCACAGCGCGGCGCCTGACCGCAGCGGCCTCCACATCGCGGTCTGCGTCATGACGACACGTCCGTCCGGCTGATCGACGGTCACGGGCGCGTCGATCACGCGGTAGTCGCGCGCTCGGTGCATGTCGGTCAGGCGCGGCAGACAGAAGATCATCGCGTGGTCGGGCCCCAGGCTCTCCGCAAGTCGCGCCATGGCATCGGACACCCGGGTCATCGCGCCAGTTCCGCGCAACTCGCGGTGCACGATCAGGCTTCCCATTCCGACGACATCGAGGCGCTCATCGCCGACCTCGACCGCCACCACCGTCGCCCCGCCGGCGGCGACGAGGCGGCCGTCCTGATCGCGAAGGCAGACGTGGCGGTCCTTCGGCCGCCAGACGAGCCCTTCGCCGGCGTGACCGAAGGCGTCGGGGTCGCGCTCGGTCAGCTCAACCCAGTCGCGCAGCGTCAGCGCGCCGACCTCGACGAGGTCCAGCGGCTCACGGTCGTCCGCGTGGAGCGTCATCGAATGCGTCTGCCGGTGCGCACGGTGCGTCGACGCTATGTGACGTCGCGGATGCGACGCGCGCTACAGCGTTCCCACGCGCCCGATCGGCCAGTACCCGAGGAATGCGCGGCCGATGATCCATCCCGTCGGCACCGGGCCCCAGTACCGGCTGTCCTCGGAGTCGCCGCGGTTGTCCCCCATCAGGAACCAGTGGCCGGCGGGAATCCGGATCTGACGCAGTTCGCAGGCCGGGTCGGTGCAGGTCCGCGCGTACGGCTCATGGACGGCGTGGCCGTTGCGAATCGCATGACCGTCCCGGACCGAGATCGTGTCCCCCGGCCCGGCGACGACGCGCTTGATGAACGTCTGATCGGAATGCGTGGCGGTCGGCCGGGAGCAGGGCCGTTCGGACCGCGGGCCGTCGTAGTTGGGGCCTTCGCCGGGGTTGCCGCACGTGCTGTCGTCGGCCCCGCTCGGCGGGTGGAAGACGATGATCTGACCAAGCTGGGGATCGGCGCCGAGATCATGCGAGAAGCGGTTGACCAGCACCCGATCGCCGACCTTCAGCGTCGGAACCATCGACGGCGACGGGATCCGGTACGGCTTGACCGCAAACGCCTGGATCACCAGCGCGAAGAACAACGCCGCGGCGACCACGACGACGAGCTCGACCAGCCCACCCCACGCCCGCGCACGCTCCTCAGGTTCCGCAGCACCGTCAGTCACGCCAGTCACGGTAGCCCCAAGCACAGAAACCAGAGCCGATCAGACAGGCCGGCACCGCTCCCGAGCGAGGGCGGCGGGACGGCGTCTGCGGGGAAGTCCGGACGATCCGCCGGAGGCGGATTGTTTGCCCCGCAGACGACGAGCCCGCCGCCGACGACCAGGGCCAGAACCCACAGACAGCAACGAGATCAGACCGGCACAACCCCGGACCGCTTCCACGGCCGCTCCACCCGCTTGCCCTCCGCCATCTCCAGCCCCCGGCAGATCACCGGGCGCGTCTCGCGCGGGTCGATCACGTCGTCGATCATGCCGTTCTTGGCGGCGATGTAGACGTCGATGATCCCGCGGTAGGCCTCGACCAGCTCGGCCTTCTTGGCGATCGGATCGTCGGCCTCCTCGACCTGCTTGCGCATCACGATCTCGACCGCGCCCTCTGCGCCCATGACGCTGATCTCGGCGCTCGGCCAGGCGACGATCAGGTCGGGCTCGTAGGCGCGGCCGTTCATCACGTAGTACCCGGCGCCGTACGCCTTGCGCGTGATCACCGTGATCTTCGGCACGGTCGCGTTACTGACCGCGTAGAGCATCTTCGCGCCGTGGCGGATGATGCCCGCCGCCTCGACCTTGGAGCCGACCATGAATCCGGGAACGTCCATCAGGAAGACGAGCGGAATCCCGTACGCGTTGCAGAGGTTGACGAACCGCGCGGCCTTGTCGGCGGAGTCGTTGTCGAGAATCCCCCCGAGGTGCTTGGGCTGATTGGCGACGATGCCCGCCGGGCGCCCGCCGAACCGCGCGAAGCAGGTGATGATCGTCTTGGCGAACTGCGGCTTCATGTCGAAGTACTCGCCGTCGTCGGCGATCCGGCGGATCACCTCGTACATGTCGTACGGCTTGCGGTTGGACTGCGGCAGGACGTCGAGCAGGTCCTCGTCCATCCGGTCGATCGGGTCGCTGACCTCGAGCTTCGGCGGCGACTGCTCGCAGTTGCTCGGCATGTACGACAGGTACTGGCGGATCCGCTCGATGCACTCCTCGTCGGATCCGACCTCGAGGTCGCCGACGCCGGACTTGCGGCAGTGCACCCGCGAGCCGCCGAGCTCCTCCTGGGTGACCTCCTCGCCGACGGCGGCGCGGACCAGGTGCGGACCGGCGAGCGCCATCGACCCGCGGCCCTTGACCATCGGCACGAAGTCGGCCAGGCCCGGGATGTACGCGGTTCCGGCGGCGCACGGACCCATCAGCGCGGCCACCTGCGGGATGACGCCGCTCATCACGACCTCCTCGCGGAACAGGTGGCCGGAGCCGGCGAACAGCGATCCGACGGCCTCCTGGATCCGCGCGCCGGCCGAGTCGAGCAGCCAGACGAACGGGATCCGCTTGGTCAATGCCAGGTCCCGCAGCCGGGCGACCTTGACCTCGCCCGTCATCCCCATCGACCCGGCCATCACCGTGAAGTCGTACGCGCAGACGGCGACCATCCGCCCGTCGACCTTGCCGTAGCCGGTGATGACCCCGTCAGCCGGCGCGTCCTTGCCCTCGAGCGCGCGCACCGAGTAGTGGATCCCGGCGTGGATGCCGAGCTCGCTGAACGTGCCCTCATCGATCAGCAGCGCGATCCGCTCGCGCGCGGTCAGCTTGTCGGCGGCGTGCTGCGCGTCGATCTTCGCCTGCCCGCCGCCGAGCCGGGCGACGGCGCGGCGCTCGTGCAGCTCCTCCACGAGCGGGCGCAGGATGCTGGGCGGGGCGTCGGACGCAGAGTCGCTCATCAGGCGCCGAACGCTAGATGGTCGCCCCGAGCGCTGCCTGCACGGCCGGCGCGACGACCTGCGCGGCGGCCGCGTCGGGGCAGCCGGTGATCTCGATCCCGACGATCGTCGCCACCTCCGCCACGCCCGCCAGCAGCCGCGTCAGCCCGGCGCCGCTGAAGCCGCCGGCCGCGGGATATGCGAGGCCCGGGACGGCCGACGGATCGAGCACGTCGACGTCGAAGTGGACGAACACCTCGCGCCCGGCGAGCGCGTCGGCGAGCCGGCTCGGCTTGTCAATCCGCGACACGTGGTGCGTGTCGAGCAGCTCGAGTTCGCCGGGATCGATGTCCCGCACGCCGCACATCACGACGCGCGAGGGATCCAGGCCGGCTCCGAACCCGGTGTCCCAGACACCGCAGGCACCGGCGAGGCACATGCCGCCGAGGAAGTTTGACGGCGTCGTGCGCGGCGAGTTGAAGTCGCCGTGCGCGTCGAGCCAGAGGACGAACGCGTTCGGCCGTGCGCGCAGGACGGCGCCGAGCGTCGTCACGCAGATCGAGCAGGCGCCGGCGGTCAGGATCGGCAGCTCGCCGTCGCGCAGCGCGTCCTCGATCTGCCCGCCGGCCTCCAGCAGGCAGCCGCGCGCATCGACGAGGTCGGCGTCGTACTCGCTGACGAACGCCTCGCCGGGCGCGCCGATCATCCGCGCGCTCGTGCCCAGCGCCTGCGCGATCGCCTCGGCGGCGGCCCGCGCGCCGTCGCCCCGGAAGCCTTCGCGGTCGGACGTGCGGCAGAGCAGCGCGACGACGCGCGGCGCGCTCAGCGGCCCGTCCACTGCGGTTCCCGCTTCTCGAAGAACGCCTTGACGCCCTCCTGGATGTCGTCGGTCGAGAATGCGAGCGTCAGCGACGAGCGCAGGAAGTCCAGTGCCTCCATCAGCGCCATGTCCTGCTGGCGCCACATCGCGTCCTTGCCCAGGCGCATCAGCACGGGCGACTTCTTCGCCAGGCGACCGGCCCAGTCAGCGACGGCCGCGTCGAACTCGGCGTCGGGAACAACCTTGTTGACGAGGCCCAGGTCGGCCGCCTCGTGCGCGTCGATCCGCTCGCCGAGCAGCATCAGCTCGCTCGCCTTCTTGCGTGGGACGTTGCGGTAGATCAGCGCCATGATCATGAACGGGAACACGCCGACGTTGATCTCCGGCGTACCGAAGCTGGCGCTCTCCTTCGCGATCACGAGGTCGCAGGCGAGCGCGACGCCGAGCGCCCCGGCCAGCACGTGGCCGCCGGCGGCACAGATCGTCGGCTTGCCGAGCGTGCCGATCAGCTCGAACAGCGCCGGGAACCGCGCGATCCCCTGGTGTTTGTGGATCAGTGCCACGTCGGCTGCAAAGCCGGCCAGGTTGCCGCCGGCCGAGAAGACGGTCGGATGTGAGCTGGCGAGCACGACGACGCGCACGCGTTCGTCATCGCGGGCGGCGGTGAACGACGCCAGCAGGCCGTCCAGCACCTCGTCCGACAACGCGTTGCGCGTGTCGGGCTGGTCGAGCGTGATGGTGGCGACGCCGTCGTCGCCGACGTCCAGGCGCACGGGAGCGGACATGGGCGGCAAGGCTACGGGCTGGGCGGGCGGCGCGGCTGTGCGGTCGCGCGGCGGGCGATGGGTACGATCGCGGCCATGGTCGGCGACGATCTGCTGGCGCTGCTCGGCGACCGCATCCCGCGCGACCACGCGCGCCAGACACTGGCCGACGAGCTGGCCGACGTCTGGCTGCGACGGGTCGGCAGCGATACGGCCGCGCCGCCGCGCGTCGTCGACCTGGGCTGCGGGACCGGCGTCTCGGTCGACCTGTTCCGGCTGATCGATCCACAGGTCGACTGGCTCGGCGTCGACATCGAGGACTCGCCCGAGGTGCGTGAGCGCCGCCGCGGGGACGCCACGTTCGCGACGTTCGACGGCGTGCGGCTGCCGGTGCCAGATGCGAGCGTCGACCTCATCTTCTGCAAGCAGGTGCTGGAGCACGTCCACGATCCGGGCCCGCTGCTGGCCGACGCCGCGCGAGCGCTGCGACCCGGTGGCGTGCTCGTCGGGTCGACATCGCAGCTGGAGCCGTTCCACTCGCTGAGCACCTTCGGGTACACCGCGCACGGGCTGACGCTGCTCCTGGAACGCGGTGGCCTGCGCGTCGCCGAACTGCGCCCCGGGATCGACGGACTGACGCTGACGCTGCGCCGCGGGCTCGGCGCCCCGCGCTGGATGAACCGCTTCTGGGTCCACCCCTCGCCGCTGAACCGCGCGATCGACGCCGTGGGACGCGCGCGCCGGGCCGATCCGGCCTGGGCGAACGCGGCGAAGCTGATCTTCTGCGGGCAGTTCGCGTTCGCGGCGGTGAAACCGGAGGGGTGACGGGTTCCGGGCCGCTGCGTGCTGGTGCCGCGCGGGGCGCTGTGGTCTCGGCCGGTTGGGTGGAGGTGCGAGAGAACGTCCCAGCTGGACGCGAACGACCGACCCACCGCGACCACACGGTCCTGCCTTCCTCGTAGCCAGCCTGGCCACCGACGCCTCGCGCAGCACCAGCACGCCGGACCACCAGCCACGTAAGAAGTAGGAAGTCCTACTGTTTACTTTTCGAGCGGACGCAGGTACGGTCCGAGGACCCCGCCGACTCAAGGAGCACCGCACCCGATGGCCACCAGCTCGTCCGTTCTCAAGCCCGACTTCGGCGCCAAGCGCAAGCACTTCATCTTCACCGACGAGCACGAGCAGCTGCGCGAGTCGATCACCGCGTTCGTCAAGAAGGAACTCGCCCCCCACGCGGACGAGTGGGAGGAGACGACGTTCCCGGACTCCGTCTTCCACCGGATGGGCGAGCTCGGCTTCCTCGGCCTGGACAAGCCCGAGGAGTACGGCGGCCAGGGCGGCGACTACTACACCTCGCTGGTGCTGGCCGAGTCGCTCGTCCACGCGAAGTCGGGCGGGCTGGCGATGGGCGTCGCCGTCCACACCGACATGGCGATGCCCCCGATCCTCGCGTTCGGCACGGAGGAGCAGAAGCAGCAGTGGGTCGTCCCCGCGATCGCCGGCAAGAAGATCCTCTGCCTGGGGATCACCGAGCCCGATGCCGGGTCGGACGTCGCGGGCATCAAGACGCGCGCGGTCCGCGACGGCAACGAGTACGTGATCAACGGCTCCAAGACCTACATCACCAACGGCCACCGCGCCGACGTGATCGTCCTGGTGACGAAGACCGACGCCGAGGCCGGCTACGACGGCTTCACCTTGTTCCTCGTCCCGATGGACGCGCCCGGCGTGATCCGCGAGAAGAAGCTCGAGAAGCTCGGCATGCACTCCAGCGACACGGCCCTGCTCGCCTTCCAGGACGTCCGCGTGCCCGACACCGCCGTGCTCGGCGAGGTCGGCAAGGGCTTCTACCACATCATGTGGGAGCTTCAGGGCGAGCGCCTGATCGGCGCCGCGGGCTGCGTCGCCGGCGCTCAGGCGTGCATGGAGATGACGCTCCAGTACGCGCTCGAGCGCACGGCGTTCGGCCGGCAGATCGGCAAGTTCCAGGCGATCCGCCACAAGTTCGCCGAGATGGCGACGAAGATCGAGGCCGCGCGCCAGCTGAACTACATGACGGCATGGCGCTTCAACAACGGTGAGTACCCCGTGCGCGAGATCTCGATGGCCAAGCTGTTCGCGGCGCGCGTCGCGGTCGAGGTCGCCGACGAGTGCATCCAGATCCACGGCGGAGCCGGCTACATGAAGGAGTACGGGGTCGAGCGCGTCTGGCGCGACATGCGCCTCAACCGGATCGGCGCCGGCACCGACGAGATCATGCTCGACGTGATCGGCCGCTCGTACGGGCTGTAGGCCGAGCAGCATGGGCGCCGCCGCAGACCAGATCCGGTCCTACTACGCGGCGCTCAACACGGGCGACGCCGCCCTGGTCGCCTCGCACTTCACGCCTGACGCGACGCATTGGTACACGCGGCGCCCGCCGTCCGTGGGCGCCGCGCAGATCGGCGAGCACACGGCGCTGGCGGTCGGCGGGCTCGGCGCCGTGTGGACGATCGAGCACCTCGTCGAGAGCCCCGACGAAGTCGTGATCGAGTGGACGATGGCGTGGACCCACCCGCGCAGCGGTGAGCGCTGCCTCGATCGCGGCGCCGAGTTCCTGACACTTCGGGACGGGCTGATCAGCGAGGTCCGGGCGTACTACTCACGCGACGGTGCCCTGCAGGACTTTGACCACGAAGCGCGCGGTCACACCGTGCTGACGGACGCCTCGCCGCCGCGATAGCGTCCGCCCCATGGCCGACACCCCAGACTTCGCCCAGACGATCACCGCCGGCTATGCCGCTGAGGGGCAGGCGCTCAATCTGGGCTGCGGCGTCCTCGACGGCGCGGTGCATCAGGACGCCAAGGTCCAGATCCCGCTCGCGATGATGAACCGCCACGGGCTGATCGCCGGCGCCACCGGCACAGGCAAGACGAAGACGCTGCAGGGCATCGTCGAGCAGCTGTCCGCGCAGGGCGTCCCGGTTGTCGTCGCCGACGTCAAAGGCGACCTGTCGGGGCTGATGCACGCGGGCGCCACCGGCACGCCGGCGGAGAAGCGCAACGCCGAGCTCGGCATCCCGTTCGAGCCCGCCGGGTTCCCCGTCGAGTTCTTCTCGATCGGCGGCATCGGCCCGGGCATCCCGATCCGCGCGACCGTCTCCGACGCCGGCCCGCAGCTGCTGGCCAAGGTGCTCGGCGCCAACGAGACGCAGGAGTCCAGCCTGTCGCTGGTCTTCCACTACGCCGATGCGAAGAGCTTGCCGTTGCTGGACCTCAGCGACCTCCGGGCGCTGCTCGCCTTCCTCGAGTCCGACGACGGGAAGGCCGAGCTGGAGGGCATCGGTGGGCTGGCCAAGGCGACCGTCGGCGTGCTGCTGCGCTCGCTCACCGCGCTCGAGGACGGCGGCGGAAGCGAGTTCTTCGGCGAGCCGTCGCTCGACATCGCCGACATGTTGCGGGTCGGGCCCGACAGCCGCGGCATCATCAGCTGCCTGGAGCTGCCGGCCGTGCAGGACCGCCCGCAGCTGTTCTCGACCGTGCTGATGTGGCTGCTCGCCGAGCTGTTCGAGACGCTGCCCGAGGAGGGCGACGTCGTCAAGCCCAAGCTCGTCTTCTTCTTCGACGAGGCGCACCTGCTGTTCGACGGCGCCTCGAAGGCGTTCGTCGACTCTGTCACGCAGACCGTGCGCCTGATCCGCTCCAAGGGCGTCGGCGTCTTCTTCATCACGCAGACGCCGAAGGACATCCCCTCCGACGTGCTCGGCCAGCTCGGCAATCGCATCCAGCACGCGCTGCGCGCGTTCACCCCCGACGATCAGAAGGCGCTGAGCGCGACCGTCAAGACGTTCCCCAAGTCGCCGTTCTATGACGTCGAGACGCTGCTGACGAGCATGGGGATCGGTGAGGCGGCCGTGACGGTGCTCGACGATCACGGCGTGCCGACGCCGCTGGTGCACTGCAAGCTGCCCGGGCCGCGCTCGCGGATGGATCCGGCAGACGACGTCGAGGGCACGGCCAAGGCCTCGCCGCTGTTCGCCAAGTACGGCACGCGGATCGACAACCAGAGTGCGCGCGAGCTGCTGGCCGAACGCGTCGCGGCCGCCGCTGCCGCCGCTGCTCCGCCGGCCGCCGCCCCGGCCGCCGCCCCGGCGCCTGCCGCGCCGGCCCATAAGGCGCCCGCCGCCAGCACCGCCGGCGCCGTCGGCGACTTCCTGAAGAGCAGTCAGGGCAAGCAGCTGCAGAAGGAAGTCATGCGCGGCGTCTTCGGGCTGCTGAAGAAGAAGTTCTGATGACGACGGCGGCGAAGGGGATTCCGGCGCCGCCCGCCGCGCGAGCGATCGCGCCGCCGTTCACGCAGGAGCACGAGGAGCTGCGCGCGTCACTGCGGCGCTTCGTCGCGGCCGAGCTGTATCCCCACGCCGATGCCTGGGAGGCCGATCGCTGGTTTCCCGACGCGCTGTTCCCGCGGATGGGCGAACTCGGCTTTCTGGGGCTCAAGTACGAGGAGGCCTACGGCGGCCAGGGCGGCGGCTACCTGCATGACGCTGTCCTTGCCGAGGAGCTCGCGCGCTGCGGGTCGGCCGGCGTCGCGGCCGGGCTCGGCGCGCACATCACGATCGCCACGCCACCGGTCTGGAAGTTCGGCACCGAGGATCAGAAGCAGCGCTACCTGGTCCCGTCGATCGCGGGAACGAAGATCGCGGCGCTCGGCATCACCGAGCCGGGGGCCGGGTCCGACGTCGCCGGCCTGCGGACCGCGGCGAGCGAGGTCGACGGCGGCTGGGTGCTGAACGGCAGCAAGACGTACATCACGAACGGCGTCCGCGCCGACTACGTCGTGATGGCGGTCAAGACGACGCCGGACGGCGGCCACGGCGGCATCTCGTTCTTCCTCGTCGACACCGACCAGCCGGGGTACACGACGAGCAAGCTCGAGAAGCTCGGCTGGCATGCGTCGGACACCGGGCTGATCGCGCTCGACGACGTGTTCGTCCCGAGCGAGAACCTGCTCGGCGAGCTGCACGGCGGCTTCAAGCTGATCATGGCGAACTTCCAGTGGGAGCGGCTGTCGATGGCGCTCGGCGCGGTCGCCGGCGCCGACTTCGTCGTCGAGCGGACGCTGAAGTACGCGCTCGAGCGGACGGCGTTCGGCCGGCCGATCGGGACATTCCAGGCGATCCGCCACAAGTTCGCCGAGATGGCGACGACGATCGAGGCCGGCCGCGCGCTGACCTACCACGCGTTGCGCCTGTTCGTCGAGGGCCACGACGCGATCCAGGAGGTCACGATGGCCAAGCTCGCCACCCAGCGCGCCGCGTTCGACATCGCCGACACCTGCCTGCAGATCCACGGCGGCGCCGGCTACATGGTCGAATACGGGATCGAGCGGGCGGCGCGAGATGCACGGCTGGGGCCGATCGGCGGCGGGAGTGACGAGATCATGAAGGAGATCCTGGGACGGACGATGGGGCTGTAGAGCCGCTGCGCTCGGGAGTTCGCGCAAACGTGATCCGTGGCGGATCACTTCTTGCGGAAGTGCGCGCGGCGGACGAGCTCGGCGCCGGCGCCGAAACCTTGGGACGCTCAGTGCGTTCGAAGAGCATGACCCGCCGCCTCGCCCTCCTTGCACTCACCGCGCTGACCGTCGCGGGGTCCGCGCCCGCAGCCCGCGCCGCCGGCTGGTCCGACCCGTCACAGCTCGACACCACGGCCACGTTCGCGCAGTCGTTCTCGCCCGACGCCGGCACGCTCTACTCGCGGGACTTCAGCCGGCTGTGGGCGACGCCGCGGACGGGCGCCAGCTTCGGGGCGCCGACCAAGATCTTCGAAGCCGTCCCGTCCGAGTCGCTGTTCTACGTCGGTTCCGACGAGCACAACGCACTGACGATCCTGACGCTGCGCCGCCACAAGCCCTACAACCGCGTGCGCATCAGCCTGCGCGCGCCGGACGGCACGCTGACGCCGTCGCGCACGATCTCCGGCAAGGGCCGCTCGGCCTCGCAGCCGGCCCTCGCCGTCGCTCCGGATGGCACCGCGGTCGCCGGCTGGAACTGGCACGACCCGGCGGGCTGGCGCGTGCAGGTCGCGATTCGACGGCCCGGCCAGGCGACGTTCGACGCGCCGCAGTTCGTCGGCGATCCTGGCCGCGATCCGAAGATCCGGCCGTGGGTCGACGTCGCCGCGGCGAACGGTGGCCACGCGGTCGTCGCCTGGCACTTCGGAGGTGGCTACCAGCATCCCAGCGAGAGCCTGAACGCCGCGACGGCAAACGCCGACGGGACGTTCGGTGCCCCGATCGTCCTGGACCAGGGCGCAGGCTTCTATGAAACAGGCTTGGCCGTCGCCGCCGACGGGCGGGCGATCGTCGCCTGGCAGCCGACCTACTACCTCGCGCGCGGCGATACCGAACTCGCCGTGCTGAAGCTGGCGGAGGCGGCTCCGGGGGCCTCGTTCGGTGCCACGACCCAGCTCACGCGCGGTGGCCCCGGCTTTCTCGATCAGGGCAACCCGGTCGTCTCGCTGCAACCCGGTGGAGCCGCCGTCATCGCGTGGGGTGAGCCGATGGCCGCGGGCCACACGAACGGCGTCGTCGAGGTGTTCTCGCGCCCGACGGCTGGTGACTTCGGCCCCGGCTACGCGCTGTCCGACGGCGCACGCAGCCCCTCGGGCCTGACGCTGTCGGCCGGCGCTGACGGAACCGTGGCGCTCGGCTGGGCCGACAGTCACTTCGCATCCGGATATCACGGCCCCAACTGGGAGAGCCACGTCAGCGTCCGCGCCCCGGGGCGGCAACAGTTCCCGCAGGCCGCCCGCGTCACCGACCCCGCGCACAACGGACTCTGGCCGGTGGCGGCCGTCGCGGTCGACGGCAGCGTCGCGGCAGCGTGGGTCGTCAACGACGACGGCAGTGGCGGCGGCTCGACCGGCGCCGCCGTGTTCCAGCGCTGAGAGCCACGCAGCACGACGACAACCCGGCGCTTGCATTCACGGCGCCGCAGGCAGATGATCGGGCCATGACCAGCATGCGCCCGGCACTGCTCATCGCGATGGGGATCGGCCTCGTTGCGGTCCCTGCGGCGCAGGCGAAGCTTCCTGCGCCGAAGACGGCGCTGATCGTCCCCGGGAAGTCGATCGGCGGCGTCTCGCTGAACATGTCCGAGGCCAAGGCGAAGGCCGCGTGGGGTTCCGGCGCCAAGTGCACGAAGTCGCCGGGGTTTGCCGACTCGCCGTCCTCGGACCTGTGCGACTGGCGCGACAAGGGCGACCCGAGCTACGCCGCCGTGGCGCACATCTCGTTCCAAGGCGGCAAGGTCTACCTGATCTCGATCATCACGGCGCGCACCACCGACCCGCGAACGTCGAAGCCGACGGGCAGGCAGTTCAGCGGCTGGAAGACCGCCAAGGGCATCGCGATCGGGTCGAAGAGCGCGGCCGTCGGAAAGGCCTACCCGGCCGCGAAGAAGAACAACAGCGAGGGCGGCATCGGCTGGGACATCATCGGGTCCAAGGCGATCACATCGTTCGGCGGGCACGCGAAGGTCGAGTCGATCTCGATGCGGTTGCCCGCGGTCTGATCGGAGGTTGCACGGGAGTTTCCGTGGCATACCCACGGAAAGTCCCAGAGAGCGCCGATCGCGACCTGCTCGGTCATGCGGCCGCGCAGTCGCGCTCGGCATGGAACGCCGCGCACCGGCGTCCGACGGCTTCTCCGTGCCGACCTACCGAAGCGGCGGGCGAGGTCCAGCGTTGCGCCGCCCCCGGCCAAGCGCTGACTCGGCGGCGCCGGGCAATCGAACCGGCGCCTATGCACGCATGTCATGCATCAGCGCCGGGTCGATTCCGGCCGAGATCGAGCGCGCGACGTCGGCACTCGACCAAACATGAACATGGTGTATGTTCTTTTCCATGACAAATGCTCGGATGTTTCTCGGTGGCACCCGCGCGATGATCGGCCTCGGCAGCTGGATCGCGCCCGACCTCACGATGCGTCTCTTCGGCATCGACCCCAAGCGCGCCGACCGCTTCGTCGGGCGCCTGTTCGGTGCCCGCGAGCTGGCGCTCGCGACGAGCCTCCTGGCGGCTCCGGCGTCCGCGGTGGCGCCGGTCGCCGCGCTCGGCGCCGCCGTCGACGCGATCGACTCGATCGCCGGATTCGATGAGGCGCGGCGCGGCAACATGACGACGCAGGCGACGATCCTCGGCCCGCTCGGCGCCTTGCTGTTCGTGGCCCTCGGCGTCGCCGTCGCGCGCGACGCCGCAGCGTACGCGTCCGCGTGAGCGAACCCCTCCCCTACGCGCACCTGCTCAAACGCAGGCCCGCGCAGGCCCGCAGCGCCGAGCGGGTCGAGGCGCTGCTCGACGCGGCGGCCCACCTGCTCGAGGACCGCGAGCCCGAGGCCGTCACCGTCCGCGACCTGGCCGCTGCGGCCGGCGTTCCGACCGGCACCCTCTACCAGTTCTTCGAGGACAAGGACACGGTGCTCCAGGCGCTCGCCGTCCGCTTCCTCGCCGCGATGCCGGGCGTGCTCGACGGAGCCCTTGACAGCGCCACGGACGATTGGGGCCGGACGCTCGACCGCGTCGTCGACGGCTATGCGGAGATCGTCCGCGCGCATCCGGCGTTCCGCCGGCTGTGGCTGTCCGGGACACTCGACGCGGCGACGCGCCACCTCGAACACGAGACCGACGCCGCGATCGCGGCGCGCCTCGGCGCAACGCTGCGCCGCCAGGCGGGCAGTCGCCGCGGCGCCCCCGCCCAGTGGCGCGCACTTGCGGCACTGATCAACGGACTGCTGGTCCACGTGTTCACCGAAGATCCGCAGGGCGATCCGGCGGCACTGCGCGAGACACGCCGCGCCGCTCGCGCCTACGCCGCCGCGATCCTCGGCCCCGTCTGATCACATCGCGTGGACATCGCGTTCACGCGATGTTGCCGGACGTTCACGCGACGGTGACGCCCCGGTGACATAACGCGGCGCAGCGTCCGGTCTGATGGTGCCGAGAAGTTTCCGACCAAGACTCGAGGAGGCACCACCGTGCAACTCAGTTCCCGTCGCATCGCCATGGCGCTGGCCGTCAGCGCCGTCTCGATCGGCGCCACCTCGGCCCCCGCGGGCGCCGATCCGATCACGCTCAGCAGCGTCCCGGCCCAGACCAAGACCGCCGGCGTGTCGCTGCCCGACGTCCTGTCGCCCCAGCTGCGCTCGCGCATCGTCGCGCAGGGCTCCGACGCGCTGGAGAACCCGTCCGCCTGCGTCGGCTTCTACGGCTACGACGCCCAGGCCGTCGGCACCGCGCCGACGCCCGCCAACTGCGCCGCGCAGTCGCCGTTCACCCCGATCGCGCCGAGCACGCCCGAGGCCAACAAGACCGAGCCGGACAAGAACACCTACCTCAAGCTCGACGACCAGACCGGCGCCGACCCGCGCTACGACTACGGCGAGCATTTCCTGTTCCAGGGCCACGAGACCGGCGCGCCGGGATACATCACGCGCGTCAACCTCGATGCTGACGCCGCGCACCGGATCTCGCTGCTGGCGACGACCGATGTCGACGGCAAGAACCTGCCGAACTTCGATGGTTCGACCTGGAACCCGTTCGCCAAGCGGCTCCTGTTCACCTCGGAGAGCAACAGCACGGGCGGCGTCTGGCAGGCGACCGCGACGGTCCCGTCAACCGTCGTCAATCTCCAGGGCATCCTGGGAGTCGGCGGCTACGAGGGCATCCAGAACGACTCCGCGGGCAACCTCTGGATCGTCGAGGACACCGGCGGAACGAAGGGCGCCGTCAACACGTTCGCGCGCACGCCGAACAGCTTCATCTATCGCTTCAAGCCGACCGACAGGCGCGACCTGACGGCCGGCGGCAAGCTGCAGGTGCTGCAGGTCGAGTCGCTCAAGACGCCCGGCAGCCCGGTCGTCTTCCACGGCCCGGCGACCGGTAACCCGACGGCGGCCCAGGCCGACGCCGACATCCTGTCGGCCGACACCAAGGACATCCACACCTACGGTCACACGATGAACACGCGCTGGGTCACGGTGCATGACACCGCGGTCGATGGCGTCGCGGCCTTCAGCGCCAACGCGGCTTCCAAGGCGGCCGGCGGCACGCCGTTCAAGCGTCCGGAGAACGGCGTCTTCGCGCCGGGCAGCGGCTTCCGCTCGTTCTACTTCACCGAGACGGGCGACACCGACAACCGCACACAGGCGGCAGGCGACTTCGGCGGCTATGGCGGTCTCCAGCGGCTGGACCAGTCCTCGCCGTCGGCGGACACCGGGACGCTGCGGCTGTTCTACAAGAGCGACCAGGCTCACACCGGCCTGGACAACATCCAGTTCCTGACCCGCAGGACGCTGGTCTCGGTCGAGGACGCGGGCGACACGCTGCACACGCAGCGCACTGCCTTCGACTCCGCCTACGCATTCAACATCGGCTCCGACTACGCGTCGGGCGCCGATCCGGTCCGCTTCCTGGCCCAGGGCCGCGACCCGTCGGCCACGATCGACTCGGCCGGCGGTCCGCTCGTCGCGGGCAACGACGGTGACAACGAGATAACCGGGTTCCATGTGTCCAACGGCGATCCGTCGCGCGAGGGCATCCTCGGAGCCACGGCGCCCGAGCCGTTCGACGGCGGCGACTGGCGGGTGTTCTACACCGGACAGCACGGCGACAACGTCACGCGCGAGATCCTCGGCGCACGCGGCTGATCCTCCCTCCTCAAGGGATCGGCGAGGGCCCCGCTCCGGCGGGGCCCTCGGTCGTTCCGGGGCCGCCGCATAGGATCCGCCGCGCAGCCCACACGAACCAGGAGACACACGCATGGGAGTTCTCGACGGCAAGGTGGCGATCGTCACCGGATCGGCCCGCGGCATCGGCCGCGCGACGGCGGAGCTGCTCAGCGAGCACGGCGCGAACGTCGTGATCAACGACCTCGACGGCGACGCCGCCAAGCAGACGGCACACGAGATCGCGGGCGACACGGCCGTCTACGCCGGTGACCTGACGGACAGCGCGGCGCCCGACGCGCTCGTGCAGACGGCGATCGACGCGTGGGGCCGGATCGACATCATCGTCAACAACGCCGGTTACACGCTCGACGCGCCGATCCACAAGATGAGCGACGACTGGTTCCAGAAGATGCTGGACATCCACGTCGTCGCGCCGTTCCGCGTGATCCGCGCCGCCGCGCCGCACCTGCGCGAGCCGGCCAAGGCCGAGCGCGAGCGTGGTGAGGAGGTCTTCCGCAAGGTCATCAACGTCTCGTCCGTGTCGGGCACGATGGGCAACGCCGGGCAGGCCAACTACGCCGCCGGCAAGAGCGCCGTCGTCGGCCTGACCAAGACGCTGGCGAAGGAGTGGGGGCAGTTCAAGGTCAACTGCAACGCCGTCGCCTTCGGCTACATCGAGACCCGCCTGACCGCGTCCAAGGATGACGCGAACGTCATCGAGATCGACGGCGAGAAGGTCCAGCTCGGCATCCCCGATCAGCTGCGCGGCATGGCGTCGATGCTGATCCCGCTCGGCCGGCCGGGAACACCCCAGGAGGCTGCCGGCGGCATCTTCTTCCTCGCCTCGCCGTGGTCGAACTACGTGCACGGCCAGGTGCTGAACGTCACCGGCGGCCAGTTCACGGGGATGACGACCTAGTGGCGCACTCGATCGCCACCGTCGGCGAGGGCGACCTCGCCGACCTGCTGCCGCTGCTGCGCGCCTACTGCGACTTCTACGAGGTCGGCCCGACCGACGACGCGCTGCTGAGGATGTGCCGGGCACTGATCGCCGACCCCGAGCGCGACGGCGTGCAACTGCTCGCGCGCGAGGAGGACGGGCGCGCGGTCGGCTTCGCGACGATCTTCTGGTCGTGGCAGACGCTGGACACCGGGCGGATCGGCGTGATGAACGACCTGTTCGTGCACGAGGACGCCCGCGGGACCGGGCTCGCGGATGATCTGATTCGCGCCTGCGCCGCACGAGCCCGCGAGCACGGTGCTGTCAACCTCGTGTGGGAGACGGCGCGCGACAACCGCCGCGCGCAGAAGGTCTACGACCGCGTCGGCGGGCAGCCGTCGATTTGGATCACCTACGAGCTGGCGACGGCGCCGAGCTCGATCGAGCAGCCCGAGAAGTAGTCACCCGCCGGCGAGGCGAGGTAGGCGAGCAGGTCCTCGACGGCGCTGTCCGGCGTCGCGTCGCCGGGCTGCACGGTGACGACGCGCACGCCGTGGCGCGCCCACTCGATCGATGTCGTGCGGGCCAGGTTGTCGAGCGCCGCGCGGGCGGCGCCGGCGTGCTCGCCACCCGACGGCCGCGGCGCCACGATCACCGCGCGCCCATATCCGCCGGGGATGAAGACGGCGTTGGCGAGCGATCGCAGCGCGTTCCAGGAGCCGTCGACGCAGGCCGCCAGCGCGGCAGTCCCCCCACCCGCGCTGCCCAGCAGCGGGGCAGCGTTGACGATCAGCATCGTGGCCGCGCCGACGCGCCCGGCCGCCGCAGCCGTGGCGGCCTCGTCGAGCAGGTCGGCATCGAGCGTGAGCACGTCGGCGCCGAGCGGCACGCACGCCTGCGCAAGGTTCCCGCCACCCGCGACCACGATCCGCGCGTGCTCCAGAACATCGTCGCGCAGGCGCAGTCGGTCGGGCATCGCGGCGCGGAGGCTACCGGCCTTGGCCGCAACCTTCGGGGCCGGGCGTGGTTCTCTGTAGGTGCGCATGATCTCCCCCCGACGATTCGCCCTGGCGGCCGCAGTGGCCGCGCTGGTGCTTCCCGCCGGCGCCGCGCAGGCGCGCGATGTCCTGGTCGCGGCCGGATCGGGCGGGCTGGTGCTGGTCAACCAGACGACGAGCGCGGTCCATGGGACCGTCCGGCTCGGATCACCCGCTCGCGCCGTCGCGACCTCGCCCGACGGCGCCACCGCCTACGTCGCCGAAGGCACGCGGCTGACCGCCGTGACGCTGGCGACGCGCACGGTCGCCTGGCAGCTGACGGTCGCCGGCACGGCGACGGCGCTGGCCGTCAGCAGCGACGGCACACGCGTCCTCGTCGGGCGGACGGGAGCGATCGACGTCGTCCAGATCGACGCGACCGGGCCACACATCGCCGCCTCGATCCCGAGTTCACGCACCGGCCCGCGCGCGATCGCGATCTCCTCCGACGGGCTCTGGGCGCTGGCGATCAACGATGACCGGCGGCTGTCCGTGATCGACCTGACGCTCGTCTACACCAGCAACCTCGTGTCACTGAAGGGCGCCCGCGGCGTGGCGGCGACGCCGGCCGGCTTCTGGGTGGCGACCGCCGGTGCGAAGGGCGGGCGCCTCGTGCGAATCGACCCCGGAACCCGCACCCTGACGCGCATCATCAACGTCGGCGCGGGCGTCGGCGGCGACGTGGCCGTCGTGGGCGGGCGGGCACTCGTCACCGCATCCGGCCCGCGCGCGGTCGCGGCAGTCGTCGACCTCGGCTCCGGAGCCATCGTCGCCCGCGTGCACGTCGGCGCCGGGCCCGGCGCCGCCGGCGTGTCCCCCGACGGGACGCGCCTCTACGTCGCCGATCGCGGCAGCCGCACCCTCTCCGTCCTCAGTGCGCTGAGCTATCGCCGGCTGCGCAGCACCACGATCGCCGGCGTGCCGGTCGGCGTCGCGGTGCAGCCCGGGCTCGCGTCGCTGACGGGTACCGAGGGCCCCGACACGCTGATCGGCACCCGCGGCCCCGATCTGATCCAGGGGCTCGGCGGCCCGGACATCCTCAGCGGCAACCGCGGCGCCGACCAGTTGTTCGGCGGGGCCGGCGACGACACGCTCGACGGCGGCACCGATGACGACCTGCTCGACGGCGGCGACGGCAGCGACCGGCTCAGCGGCAAGTCCGGCAACGACACGCTGAACGGAGGACCCGACAACGACGCGCTGAACGGCGGGACCGGCAACGACACGCTCGACGGCGGC
>JBBRFO010000010.1:0-41715 GCA_038224135.1 Solirubrobacterales bacterium | reverse complement strand
AGGCCGGCAGCGCCACCCGTGGTGGTGACGTTCTTCTGACCGGGGAACACGATCGACGTCGCGTCCGTCAGCGCGTTGGTCAGGTTGACGTGCACGACCTCGCCCGTGTTGGCGCAGAGGATCGGGCCAGGCGTCTGGAAGGCGCCGCCGGTGACGGAGTAGCTCCACATCAGGTTGGAGTTGCCATCCGGCGTCTCCATCGTGCCCTTGTCTGCCGTGATGTCGAACGTGCGGATGTTGCCCGCGAGCGTCCCGTCGGTGCACTGCAGCCCGACCGGCTGGTCGGCGGCGAAGGCACCCGGCGCGATCGCGAGGGTGGCGAACACCGTCGCGAGCGCGACGGTGAGCCGCGGCGTGTGGACTCGATCAAACATAGGTCTGTCCTGCCTTCGTCTGTGCCGTCAGCGTCCCTGCCGGGTAGACCCGGACCTCGGTCGCCATGCCCCCCAGCCCCGAACTCCCAGGATTCGCGAGCTTCCGCGCATCGTGGTTACGGAACAGGTACTTGTTGTACGTCCCGACCGAGTCCGACTCGGACTCGTTGCTCGCGCTGTACGCCGGCGCCGTGAAGAGCACGTCGCGGGCTTCGCCGGGCCCGATGTAGAGCGTGTCGCTGACGTACGAGAGATCCGTGCCGTCACGTCCCCGCAGCAGCGTGGAGTCCTGGCCGATGACCTTCATCTGAATGCCCGGCAGCTGCATCGCGTGCTGCTGGTAGCCGAGCGATGCCAGCCGCAGGAGCGCCCTGTCGCCGGCGTTGACCTGGATCAGCGACGAGTTCGGCTGCCCGTCGAGGTCGGGGTTCGGCGTGAAACCGGGCGTGTCCCTGTTCGGCTGGATCGTCTGCGGATAGACGCGCCCGTTCAGGGTGAAGTAGTCCGGGTTGTAGTCGGTGTGGATCGTCTCCTGGATGTTGTGATCGTGATCGTGGATCAGGGTCCAGATCTCGTTCAGGAGGATCGGGAACTCGCGATCGAAGTTCGTCGAGCCGTTGCCGTCGTTGTAGGCGCGCTTGGCGCCCTGCAGCGAGCGGACGAAGACAATGCCGGTCATGCCCATCTGGACGTGCTCGACGTCCTCGAAAGGGCAGTGGTACATGTACGTGCCCGGGTCATGCGGGCGATACGCGTAGGTGAACGTCCGCAGTTCGGGAACCGCGATCGACACCTCAGGCACGCCGTCGAACACCGCGAGCGGCGTGCGGAAGCCGTGCCAGTGCAGCGTGTGCGAGTCCACCAGGTCCGGGCGATCCTTCAGGCCGAGGTTCGTCACCGCGATGTTGATGTCGCTCTCCTGGTCGAACCCGAGCATGGGCGCCGTGTGCTCGGCCTTGTTCTTGTAGGTGCTGACCAGGTCGCTCACCGACATCGTCGTCGGCACTTCCTTGAACCCGAAGATGTAGACGTCCTTGACGGCCGGCCGGCCGGGCAGCGTGATGTACCCGTCGGTGGCGACCAGGGCGCGGTTCACCGGCGGCGCGGCGGCAGCCCCGCCGGTGACCAGGCTTCCAAGCCCGGTCCCGGCTGCGACCGTCGCGGCACCGAGGCCGGCGGACTTCAGGAATTCACGTCGTGTGGCACTCATTGCGGCACCTCGTCAGCTCCGAGATCGAAGGGTGTTGCCAGCCGTCCTGGCGTCCGCAGTTGCGGCCGGAAGTCGTTGTCGATGTCGCGGTTCGGCGCGAAGACAAAGTTGCTGTTGAAGAGAACGCCGCGATCAATCGCGTCGGACTCGGTCGACAGGTGGTAATCCCCGAGCAGGCCCTGCGGCAGCGCGCCGGTCGTCAGCGAGACGCTGACGAAGCTCGGGTCTGCCGCCGACGTGACGACGTTGAACGTCGGCGCGTTGGAGGTCAGGAACAGCGGGTCCAGGCCCACGAGGTTGTTCGGGTTCGGGTTCGTCGGGCCGTAGGCCGTCGACAGGACCGAGCGCTGCGGACGCAGCGTTCCGGCCGTGCCGAGGACCTCGAAGTCCTGCGGACCCTGGCTCGTCAGCGTGTTCGTGGGCTGGTCGTACGTGTACGCGATGTTCTGGTTGAAGATGTCGTTGAAGAGCGCCACCGGGCTGGAGAACCTCGGCGCGTTGTTGTTCTGCTGTTGCTGCCACAGCGGGTTGTTGGCTTCGCTTGCCAGGCCTGCCGCATGGTGGTCGCCGTGATGGCCCTCGAAGGTGCCGGTCGTGGCGTTCTGCGCGACGGTGTTGTTGACGAAGGCGACGTTGGAGCTGTCGGCCAGCATCACGGCGCCGCCGGCGTTGGCTGCACCGTTGTCGACCATCATGTTCTCGCGCATGTTGATGCGGTCGCCATAGGCGCTGCGCAGGTAGATCGCGCCGCCGTCGTCGCCGGAGAAGTTGCCCTCGATCAGGTTGCGATCGACGGTCACCGAGCCGGTGCCGGTGCCCAGGGGCTCAGGCGGGTTCGGGTTCTGCGGCGTCGGCTGGACACCGGGCTTCAGCTGCTCGGAGAGCGTGATCGCGCCGCCCGAGTCGAACGCGGCGTTGTAGTAGATCTTGTTGTCGGTGATCGAGCCACCCGTGCTGCGGCCGTACTGCGTGAGGCCGCCGCCGTACTCGAACGAGTAGTTCGAGCAGATCGTGCTGTTGCGCACCTGGTAGTTGTCGGCGCCGTAGAAGATGCCGACGCCGCCCGCGCGAGCCGCCGCGCCGTTGCCGGCGATGTGGTCGTAGGCGATGACCGTGTTGTCGTTGTGGTTGCTGCTCTGGGCCGTCGTGCCGTTTCCGTGCTCGGAGCCCAGCGCGATGCCGCCGGCGTACTGACCGCCGTTGCCCTCGATCACGTCGTTGGTGATCTGGAGGTTGCGGGCGTAGGCGTTCACCTGGATGCCGCCGGCGCCCTCACCCTGGCCCGTGCGGACGGTGAGGCCGTCGATGCGCGGCTTGTTGAGCGTGTTGGTGCTCGTCGGGAACGCGCGCCCGCCGGTGTCCGGGGCGACGACGGTGATGCCCGCGCCCTCGGCGATCGTCTGCGGCCCGGACCAGCTCGTCGTATTCAGCGTCGTGCGCCACGCCGGAGCGTTCTGGGCGAAGAAGGCACCGTCGACGCCGGAGCCCGGGAGCGAGCCGTTGCCGTTGGTCCCACCCGGGCCGCGGCCCTGCAGGGTCAGCGGCTTGTTCAGGATGATGTTCTCCTGGTACAGGCCGTTGCCGAGCAGCAGGACGCTGCCCGCGGACGCGCCGTTGATCGCGTTCTGCAGCGCGTGTGCGTTGCTGGCCGGCGAGCCGACGTTGACGACCGTCGGGTTGTAGCTGTTGTTCGTGGTGCGCTGGACGTGCACGGTCAGGCCGGTCTCCGACGCGTCGCCGGTGTCAGCGTGGATCAGCAGCTGCTTGGGGCCATAGAAGTTGCCGCTCGCGCTCGGGACGCTGAGGACGATCGTGTTCGCGTCCCAGCTGACGATGCCGGCGTTGACGGAGTTCTGCCCTCCGCCCTCGAGACTGACCGTGCCGGGGGCGCCGAAGTTCTCGCCCTCGAGCGTGATGCGCCGCGCGTTGCCGGTGTCGGACTGGGCGACATACGCCTTGCTGGCCTGCATCAGCTGCGGCTGGGTGCCCGGCAGGGCGCAGCCGTCGCCGGAGATCGGCGTGACGGGCGTGTCCGCCTGGGTCGTCTGGCCGGGCCAGACCTCGAGGGCGGCGCCGTCGGAAAGCAGATCCTGGCGGTAGTTCTTGTTGGGGTGCTGCTTGGTGCCCGGATCGTTGATCACGAACCAGTACTCGCCGGGGCAGATGCCCTGCGGAATCGGGCAGTTCTGCGTCTCGGTCGACGGCAGCAGCACGTCGTACAGGCCGGTCTCGTCGCTCTGGATCGTCGTGATCAGGCGGCCGCCCTGCTCCGGGTCCCGGTCGTAGATGCCGAGCGGCACGTGCGGCTCGCCGCGCTTGTTCTGGTACCAGAAGTCCTGCGGGTTGGCATCCACGTAGACGTCGTTGCTGACCAGGCCGACGATGCGGCCGGGGATCTGCACGCCGGTGCTCGTGAAGACGTTGAAGTCGCTGTTGGCGTTCTGCTTGTTCTTCAGCGACACGAGGTGCTTGTCGCACAGGTTGAACGTCTTGCCGGCCGTGCCGCCGCGACCGGAGGTGAAGTCGTTCGACGGGACGATGTGCGGGTCGCCGACGCACGGCGGCGCGGGAATCGCCGGCGTGAAGTCCGGGCCCTGGTCGACGTTGACGTCCTCTTCCTTCTCGACCTGGTAGAGGTCGTGACCGTGCCCGTCGTTGGGCATCAGGACGTGCGTGATGTACTTGCCGGCCGTCAGCGGGACGGGGTTCTCGCACGGGAAGCTGCTCGAGCCGTCCGGGTTCGGCGGGCAGTAGTTCGCGAAGGCGTAGCCGCCGTCGAACTTGCCGTCGACGGTCTGTGCACTCAGCGACGGGGCCTCGAGGCAATCGGCCGTGATCGCCGGGTTGAGCGTGCCGGCCGGGACGAGCGCGCCGAAGACGTCGCGCATCTCGCAGTTCGTCGGGTTGGCCCAGTGATCGGTCGTGTACTCGTTGAGCGTCGGATCGTCCGCCGTGTTCGGCTTGCCGTCCCGGCCGAGACCTTCGAGGCGCACCACGACACCCGGGACGCCGGGCTCGTAGTCCTCGTGGAGGGCGCGGTAGGACTCGGTCTCGTTGCGCGTCGTCGCGTGGTAGACGATGCCGACGATCTGGCCGGTCTCACCCTCGGCGTAGACCTTCTTGCCCCAGTTGACGACGGCGTGGTGGCCGGCCGCGACCTGCTGGTTGGTCAGGAGTCCGCCGCCCAGATCGGTCGGGATCGCGAGATTGGCCGGCGGGAAGTCCGGGGCGTGCGGCGCGTGGAACGCCGGGTCCGGCAGCATCGAGGCGCCGGTCGTGGCGAAGCGCGAGAAGCCGACCTCGCCGATGAACCACTTGCCCAGCGGGCCGCCCTCGGCCTGGGTCCACTGGTAGTGACCGTTCTTGTCGGTCTGCTGCGCGCCCATGATCGAGCCGTCGCGCCAGCGCTGGTCGACATCGGTGTTGGGCACGGGCTTCTCGCCCGGGTCCTGGACGCCGTTGCCGTTGGTGTCGTAGTAGACGTTGCCCTCGAGCCAGCCCTGCCAGCGCGCGACGCCGATGCCGCCGTCGGGCAGGCCGTCGCCGTTGGCGTCCGCCTGGTTGAGGTCGACGTGCTGCCCGGCGGCGACGTCGACGGTCTCAAAGCGCGTGACGTACATCAGCTGCTCATCCCAGATCGAGATGAAGTAGCTGCCGGCCGGGACGTTCGGGATCGTGAACGTGCCGTCCTTGTTGCCGCGACCCATGTAGACCTGGCCGTCCGTCGACATGTCGCTCAGCGCCACGTACGGGCGGTCGACCGGGTCCTCGAGCGTGACGGCCTCCTGCGGCGGCCAGGACACGTCGCTCTTGGCGGTGCCGCTGATCACGCCGGTGCCGGGCGAGGAGAAGCTCGTCGCGTGCGCCATGCCGATCTGGTTGGCGGTCACCTTGCCCGGGGGCAGGTTCGCGGCCTCAGCGGCGGCGCCGAGCTGCGGCGCGCCGGTGCCGTCGGCGTCTTCCTGGACGCCGATCGGGATGAAGAAGCCGCCGTCGATCGTCGTGTCCTGGTGCCAGCCGCTGCCCTTCGGCGGGATCGGCATGACGTGGTAGAGGCCCGGACCGAGGTTGTTGATGCTGACGAAACCGTCGGAGTCGGTCAGGCACTGGCCGCCGCAGAGCGGCTTGCCGTCGGCGTCGACGGTGATCTGCGCGTGGCCCTGGTCGTACAGGGCGATGTGGATGCCCTTGATGCCGACCTCGCCGGCGTCGAGCGCGCCGTTGGTCCAGTGGTTGTCGTTGAAGACGAGGACCTTGATCTTGCCGCGGGGAATCGGGGTCGGCCGCAGCGACACGCTGACGGCGCTGTCGTCGGGCACGACGATGTGCTTGCCCCACATCTTGTGACCGGGCGAGCGCACGCTCACGAGGTACTTGCCGATGGGCAGGTCGAAGGCGCCGGTCGTCTCATCGCCGACGGCGACGACCGGGCTGTTGCTCTCGGTGCCGCCGAAGCCCGGCCGGTTGGACGGGTTGGGATCCATCGGATCCTTCGCGTTATCGACGTTGACGATGTAGGTGTACGAGCTGAGCGCCGTATCGGGCCCACTCGGCACGTACTCCTTGGCGGTGACCGTGACGCTCGCCGCGTTCGCGATCGTCGCACCGCACGCCGTCATCAGCAGTGCCAGCATCAGGACACGCGCAGCGCGCACCGTCGTCCTGCTGATCCTGCGACCCGTTCCCCCGAACATCGCAACTCCCCCGGTTCCTGATATTTCCAGGAGGGTTGTGTCATCCGAAGGCGGCGGCGTCCAGCTTCCTGTCGACATCCTCGACGACCGTCATCTGCGCGACATATCCGTCACGCTCGCCAGCCGGGTCGCTTGCGGACGCGGCGTCGGACCTGCGCCCGACAAAGGCGTAGCCGACACCGCGGACCGTGGTCAGGCACTCGTTGCCGACCTTCCGGCGCAGCCCGGCGACGCAGCCCTCGACCACCCGCGTGCCGGGGTCGAAGATCGAGCCCCAGACGTACACGCGGATCGCCTCGCGGGTCACGACCTCGCCGTCACGTTCCATCAGGAACTCCAGCAGCGAGAACTCGCGCATGGTCAGGCGTGCGGCCCTGCCGTCGAAGCGCACCACCCGCCGGGCACGGTCGAGCATCATGCCGCCGGCGCAGAGCGGCAGTTCCGGCGTGGGCTCGGCTCGCCGAACGTGCACGCGAGCGCGCGCGACGAGCTCCGCAGGATCGAGCGGCGTGGTGAGGTAGTCGCGCGCGCCGAGTTCCAGACAGATGACCTTTGTCTGGACGTCCCCGCGTGGGGAGAGAACGATCATCGGGACGTCCGGCGCGACGCGCCCGCCGGTGCGGAGCACCGAGACGCCGCCCATGTCGGACTGGTCGAGGTGGATCACCGCGAGCGCGACCTCGCGGCGGCGCATGCGCTCCAGTCCGCGCAGCGGGCTCGTTTCGACCGTCGTCCGGAAGCCGCCGTCGGCGAGCGCCCTCGAAACGATGCCGCCGCGGCGCTCGTCACCGTGCAGCACGAGCACGTTGTCACGATCCTCAGGCATGTCCCCCGACATCTCCCGCACCTTCCCCCGAAGCTGGGCCGTCGCAGGATGGTAGTTCCGTGCTGGTGCGAGTCGAGGCGCTGTAACCCCGCGGAAAGAATGCCGCGGATCAGCGAACGGACGGCCGGCGTCCGGCGTCCGGACCGACGGACGGCGATGCCGTCGACGTGGGCTCGCGCGGCAGCCTGAGGGTGACCGTCGTCCCGGCGCCTGCGCGGCTGTCGATCGCGACGCTTCCGCCGTGCGCGGTGATGATCGCCGAGACGATCGGCAGGCCAAGCCCCGTGCCGCGAGCCCCGTCGCTGTGTGAGCTCACGAACCGCTCGAACACGTGCGGGAGCAGGTCCGCGGCGATCCCGCGCCCGGAGTCGGAGACCTCGATCACGGCGTATCGCCCGTCGTCCCGGGCGCGGAACTCGATCGTGTCGCGGTCCGTCGTCGCGGCGAGCGCGTTCTCGACGAGCGCGTCCACCACGGTGTCGATCCGTCCGCGATCGGCGCTGACCAGCGCGTCGCTGTGTGCCGCGACGCGCCAGTCGCGATCGGCGGTGACGCTCCAGCGGCGCGCTGCGGCGACGACGACGTCCTCGACCTCCACGGCGTCGAGCGCGATTCCGCCGTCGTGTTCGGCGGTTGCCAGCAGCAGAAGCCGCTCCGCCACCCGCTGGAGCCGGCGCAGCTCGTGATCGATCTCGGCCAGATCCTGAGCCGCGTCGTACCCGGGCTCGGCCTGCAACCCGAGCTGGGCGACCGCGCGCGCGATCGCGATCGGGGTGCGGAGCTCGTGCGACGCGTCGCGGACGAAGTTGCGCTCTCGTTCTGCCGTCTGCTGGAGCTCGTCGACCGCCGCATGGCCGCGCTCGGCGTGCCAGATCAAGGCGAACAGCAGCGCCGCCACGAGCGGCACCTCGCGCAGCTGTTCGCGGGCGTGCGGGCCGGCGATGATCACCGCGACGAGCACCACGCCTGCGACGACGAAGACCCCGCCGAGCATCGCGCTGCGCAGGCCGAGCTTCCAGACACCGAAGCCGAAGACGACCGTGATGACCACCCATGCAAGGTGGAACCAGCGGGCCTCCCAGTCGCCGACATCCAGGAGGACGGCAAGGTTGATGGCCGCATAGAGCGCCCAGACGACCTCGATCCGCGGGCCGGTGACGCGCAGGCTACGGAGCCGTGAGCGCATACCCGACGTTTCGCACGGTGGCGATGCAGTCGTGTCCCAGCTTGTGTCGCAGCCGCCCGACGCACACGTCGACGACGTTCGCGCCCGGATTGAAGGCCGACCCCCAGACGCGATCGAGGATCGCCTGCCTCGTGCACGCCTCGCCGCCCTGCTCCATGAGATATGCGAGCAGCGCCGACTCGCGGGTCGTCAGCTCGATCTCGTCGCCGTCGGCGGTCTGGACCAGATGTCGCTTCGGGTCCAGCACAAGGCCGTTTCCGCGCAGGCGCCGGCCCCGCCCACCTGTCCGGTCGCGCGTCTGGATCCGCGCCCGCGCGACGAGCTCGGCGAGGTCGAACGGCTTCGTCATGTAGTCCGACGCGCCGAGCTCGAGCGACACGACCTTCGAGCGCACGTCGTCGAGTGCCGAGAGCACCAGCACCGGCACGCCCGCGGCGACGTCGGTGGTGTTGGCGAGCAGCGCGAAGCCGTCGAAGTCAGGCAGCATCAGGTCCAGGACGAGCAGATCGAATGACTCAGTGCGAAGCCGCTCCAGCCCTTCGAGTCCGCTGAGGGCGACGGTGACCTCGAATCCCGCGGCGGTGAGCGTCCGCGCGACGGCCTTCGCCATCGCCGCCTCGTCCTCGATCACGAGCACCTGCTTGGCCGTCCTGGCCTCCGCCGTCGCTGTCATCACGCCCGTCCTTCGGTCCGGCTGATCGGTGGCCCCGAAATCCCGGAGTCGCAGAACAGTAGCCAGGCCCGGCGCGGTCCGTCAACCGCTGACGTCAGGCCCGCCGCGCGCCTCAGGCCCGGGCGCCGACGAGCCCGCGCGTGACGGCCAGCTCGGCCAGCTGCACGGTGTTCAGCGCGGCGCCCTTCAGCAGGTTGTCGCCGACGACGAAGAAGTTCAGCGCGCACGGGTCGCTGAGATCGGCGCGGACGCGGCCGACGAACGTCTCGTCGCGACCCGCACACTCGAGCGGCGTCGGCGCGCGGCTGACCACGAGGTTGGGGAACGCGGCGAGGGCCGCGAGCGCCGCCTGCAGGTCGACCTCACGCTCGAAGCTGGCGCGGATCTCGATCGCGTGGCCGACCATCACGGGCACGCGGACGCACGTCGGGCTGATCGCCAGGTCCGGGAGGCCGAGGATCTTGCGGCTCTCGTTCTGGAACTTCATCTCTTCGTCGGTGTAGCCGTTGTCGCCGATCGTGCCGAGCTCCGGGACGACGTTGAAGGCGAGCGTGTTGGCATGGACGCTGGCCTGCACCATCCGCGCGACGCGCTCGCCGTCGTCGATCATCAGCGCGACGTGCTCGCTGAGGACCGGCACCTGCGCGGCGAGCTCGTCGATGCCCTTCTGCCCGGCGCCGCCGGCGGCCTGGAAGCTCGTCGCGACCAGCCCCGTCAGCCCGAAGGCGTCATGCAGCGCCTTGACCGGCAGCATCGCGACCATCGTCGTGCAGTTCGGGTTGGCGACGATGCCGCGCGGCGCGTCATCGATCGCCTCGGGGTTGACCTCGGCAACGACCAGCGGCACGTCGGCGTCCATGCGGAACGCGGAGGAGTTGTCGACGACGACCGCGCCACCGTCGGCGAACGCCGCGGCCCAGGCCCTGGAGGTGGTCGCGCCGGCTGAGAACAGCGCCAGATCGAAGCCGCCGACCGTGTCCTCGCCGAGCGGCTGGATCTCGCCGTAGCCCGCAAGCTCGCGCCCGGCCGAGCGCTCGGATGCGAACGGCACGATCGCGCTCGACGGGAAGCCGCGCCGCTCGAGCGTGCGCAGCATGACCTGGCCCACCGCACCGGTGGCGCCGACGACGGCGACCCTCATGACGCGAACTCCCCGAACGGCTGCTCCGGGCGGATCGTGTCGTCGCCCTGCAGCTCAAAGGCGGCGTGCAGCGCACGGACCGCGTCGGGCACGCGGTCGCCGGCGATGACGCAGGAGATCTTGATCGGCGAGGTGGAGATCATCTCGATGTTGATGCCCTCGTCGCCGAGCACCGTGAAGACCTTGGCGGCGACGCCGGGATGGGTCTTCATTCCCGCCCCGACGATCGAGACCTTCCCCATCGCGTCATCGGTTGCGACCCCGGCGATGCCGAGCTCCGCGACAAGCGGCTCCAGGGCCTCGCGCGCGGTGCGCGCGTCGTCGCGCGGGACGGTGAACGACATATCGGCCCGCGAGCCCTCGGACACGGGCTCGTTCTGGATGATCATGTCGACGTTGACGTTCGCCTCGGCGAGCGTCGTGGCGATGCGGCCTGCCGCTCCGGGCGTGTCCGGAACCCCCATCAGCGTCAGCCGGGCTTCGCCGGTCGAGTGGGTGACGGCGGTGATCAGCGGGTGTTCCATGGTCTCCTGCTCCGACACGACGACGGTCCCGGGGCCGTCGTCAAAGCTTGACCGGCAGTGCACGCGCACGCCGTGGGTGCGCGCGTATTCGACGCTGCGCAGCTGCAGCACGCCGGCCCCCGAGGCCGACATCTCCAGCATCTCGTCGAATGAGACGACGTCGAGCTTGCGCGCTTCCGGCACGATCCGCGGGTCGGCGGTGAACACGCCGGCGACGTCGGTGTAGATCTCGCATTCGACGGCGTCCAGCGCGGCGGCCAGCGCGACAGCCGTGGTGTCCGACCCGCCGCGACCGAGCGTCGTGACGTCCTTGGAGGTCGAAACCCCCTGAAAGCCGGCGACGAGGACGATCTTGCCCTGGCCCAGTGCGTCGAAGATCCGATCGGCGCGCACGTCGAGGATCCGCGCCTTGGTGTGGGACGTGTCAGTGACGATGCCGGCCTGCGACCCGGTCAGCGAGATCGCCTCGTGGCCGAGGTCGTTGATCGCCATCGCGCAGAGCGCACAGGAGACGCGCTCGCCGGTCGAGAGCAGCATGTCCATCTCGCGCGGGTCCGGCGTCTCGGACACCTCGAAGGCAGCGGCGACCAGCCGGTCTGTCTCCTTCCCGCGCGCGCTGAGCACGGCGACCACGTCGAACCCCTGCTCGCGGCGACGCACGATGCGGGCGGCCGCACGCTTGAGGCGCTCCGCGTCGGCGACCGATGTGCCGCCGAACTTCATGACGATCGTGCCCTGGCTCATCGGGACAGCAAGGATACGAAGGGTCTGGGCTACAGCTCGCGGCGTCCGGCGAGCGCGCGGCCGAGCGTCAGCTCGTCGGCGTACTCCAGGTCGCTGCCCATCGGCAGGCCCGAAGCGAGCCGCGTGACCGTGACCGTGGCCGCCCGCTCGTGCAGTTCGCGGGCGATGTGCAGCGCCGTCGCCTCACCGGTCGTCGTCGGGTTCGTCGCCAGGACGACCTCGCGCACCGGTGGGTCGGCGCGTTCGACGCGGACGATCAGCTGTTCGAGCTTGAGATCCTCGGGGTCGACCCCGTCGATCGGCGACAGCGCGCCCCCAAGGACGTGGTACCGCCCGCGGAATTCGTGCGTGCGCTCCATCGGGATGATGTCGCCGGGCTCCTCGACGACGCAGATCAGCGCCGCGTCACGGCGTTCATCGAGGCAGATCGTGCAGCGCGGCCCCTCCGCGAGGTTGAAGCAGACCTCGCAGAAGCCGATCTTCTCCTTGACCTCACGGATCGCGTCGGCGAGCCCGAGCGCGTCGGACGGGTCGACCCGCAGGATGTGAAAGGCCAGGCGCTGGGCCGTGCGCGGACCGATGCCCGGCAGCTTGCCGAGCTCGGTGATCAGTCGCTGGACGGGTGCGGCGTGCACGGTGGAGGTGCCGCTACATCCCCGGCAGGCCGAGGCCGCCGAGGCCGCCGGCGAGCCCGCCCATGCGCGACTCGGCGAGGCTCTGCGCGGCGCGGATCGCCTCGTTGGTTGCGGCGACGACCATGTCCTGCAGCAGTTCGGGATCCTCGGGATCGATCGCCTCGGGATCGATGTGGACGGCTTTGATGACGAGGTCGCCGCTGATCTTCACGGTGACCATCCCGCCGCCGGCCGACGCCTCGGTCTCCTCGTGCTTCAGCTGCTCCTGCGCCTTGAGCATGTCCTCCTGGAGCTTCTGCACCTGGCGCATCATCTGCTGCATGTTGGGGGGCTGGGGCATCAGGCTCCTGCTTCCTGGTCGGGGGCACGTTCGGGCACGGTCTCGGCGACGATCTCCTCGGCGTCGAACTCGTGCACAAGGCGGGCGACGAGCTCGTCGCCGGTCAGCTCCTCGGCGACGTCGTCGTCGGCGAGTTCGTGCAGTTCGTACTCGACGCGCAGCGGCGCGCCGGTCAGCGCGAGCAGCGCCTCGGCGACGACGCGGCGATGCTCGCTGTTCTCCGCAGCCATGCGGCGGTTGAAGGCGTCGCCCTGCGGAAAGGCGACGACCACGAGGCTGCCGTTCAGCGCGATCGGGCGGGCCTTGCGCAGCGCCGCGGCCAGCAGCGGGAAGTCGGCGCTGACCGATTCCAGCGCGGCCGGCCACAGCGCGACGAGTTCGTCGAGCGCGGGCGGGGCGGCGACAGTCGCCGGCGCGGGCGTCGCGGGCTCGGGCTCGGGGACCGCCTGCGGCGCGGCGGCGACAGCCGGCGTCATCGGCGCCGGCGCCACTCGCGGCTCGGGCGCCGTGGCCGCATCGACCTCGGGCCCGGCGGTCACGGGCGCGGCAGCGGCGGGCGGCCGTGACCCACCGGCCAAGGCTGCCTCAAGCCGGCCGATGCGGGCGAGCAGCGCCTTCGTCGAGGCGTCGACCTCGGGCGTGGCGGCCTTGACGAGCGCGAGCTCGAGCTGCGTCCGCGGGTCGGCGCCGTCCTTCATCGCGCGCATCGCGACGGCCAGCAGATCCAGCAGCCGCACGATCTGCGCGTCGTCGATCCGCTGGGCCTGATCGACCAGGCGGGCATCGCGCTCGTCCGTGAGGCGCATCGACGCGGGCAGGCGGCCGAGCGTGCGGACGACCAGCAGCTCGCGCGCGTGGGTCTCCAGGTCGCGAGCGGCGATGCCCAGGTCGCGCCCCGTCGCGGCCAGCCGGGCGACGCCCTCCAGCGCGCCGCGGGCCTGGCCCGCCGCGACC
Organism: Solirubrobacterales bacterium; assembly: GCA_038224135.1. Classification (GTDB taxonomy): domain Bacteria; phylum Actinomycetota; class Thermoleophilia; order Solirubrobacterales; family Solirubrobacteraceae; genus F1-60-MAGs163. The sequence continues at coordinate 28,414 of JBBRFO010000010.1, read as the reverse complement.
GCGTCGAACGCGCCGAAGACGACGTCTTCATCAGCGACGCCGAGGACCGCCAGCACGTCGGCGGCGGCGATTGAGGACCCCGTGTAGGTGACGAGCTGCTCGAGCGTCCCGAGCGCGTCGCGGAACGAGCCGGTGGCGTGGCGCGCGAGCAGTGCCAGCGCGTCGGGCGCGATCTCGATCGCCTCCTGCGCCGCCACGCGCCGCAGCACGGACGAGAGCTGCTCGGCCGTCGGGCGGGTGAAGTCGAAGCGGTGGCAGCGGTCGACGACGGTCGGCAGCACCTTCTGCGCCTCGGTCGTGGCGAGGACGAAGATCGTGTTCGGCGGCGGCTCCTCGAGCGTCTTGAGGAAGGCGTTCCAGGCCTGCGGAGACAGCATGTGCGCCTCGTCGAGGATGTAGACCTTCGAGCGGCCGCTGACCGGCGCGAACGCGACGCTGTCGCGCAGGCCGCGGATGTCGTCGACCGAGTTGTTCGAGGCCGCGTCCATCTCGATCACGTCCATCGACGTCGCGCCCTGAATCGCGACGCAGGAGTCGCACACGCCGCAGGGCTCGGTCGTCGGACCCCGCTCGCAGTTCAGACAGGCGGCGAGGATCTTTGCCATCGACGTCTTACCGGTGCCGCGCGAGCCGACGAACAGGTAGGCGTGGTGGACCTTGTCCTGATCGATGGCGTTGCGCAGCGTGCGGACGACGTGCTCCTGGCCGACGACGTCCGCGAAGCTGCGCGGGCGGTGGCGGCGGTAGAGCGAGGGGCCGGCGGACACGCAGGCGAGTCTAGATGGCGGCCCGCGGCGCAGGACCCGCCGTGGATCGGGCCGACGGGCGGCCGGGATAGGGTGAGCCGCCGATGCCCGACGCCACGCCCCGCCTGGCTCGGCTGAGCGCCGCGACCGCCGCCCTGGCCGCTGCCGCGTGGGCGCTCGTGGGCCGCGGGCTGGTCAACTACGACACGCTCTACGCGCTGGTCTGGGGCCGCGATCTGGCGCACGGGCGCAAGCCTGACTTCGATGTCGCGCTGGCGCCGACGCCACATCCGCTGGGGACGGCGCTCGGCGCACTGCTGTCGCCGTTGTCGAGTGCCGCCGATCACGGCGTCCACGGGCGCGCCGCGACGACGGTGGTCATTGTGCTCGCGTTCCTTGCCCTCGGCGCCCTCGGCGTGCTGGTCCAGCGACTCGGGGCGGCCTGGTTCGACCCGTGGGCCGGGGTGCTGGCGGCCCTGATCGTCCTGACGCGCCGGCCGGTGCTCGACTTCGGTGCACGCGCATACGTCGACATCCCGTACGTCGCGTGCGTCCTCGCGGCGCTGCTGGTGGAGACGCGACGACCGCGGGCCGGACTCCCGGTTCTGGCGCTGCTCGGCATCGCGGGGCTGATCCGGCCCGAGGCGTGGCTGTTCGCCGTCGCCTACGTCGGGTTCCTCGTCTGGGCCGGCGAGCGCGAGCCATGGCGCGTCGGGACGCTGGTGCTCGCTGCGGTCGCCGCACCGGTGCTCTGGCTGCTGTCCGACTGGGTCGTAGCCGGCGATGCGCTGCACTCGCTGACGGGGACGCGTGACACCGCGCGCGAACTCGGACGCGTCACCGGCATCGCCCACGTCCCGACGACCGCGCCGCGGCGGATCGGGGAGATCCTGCGCGAGCCGGTGCTGTTCGGCGCGCTCGGAGGCCTGGTGTTCTGCTGGCTGTGGCTGCGTGAGCGCGTCCGGCTGGCGCTCGCGGCGGGCATCGTCGCGTTGCTCGCGTTCACCGTGCTCGCCGCGGCCGGCCTGCCGATCCTCGGCCGCTACCTGCTGCTGCCGTCGATCATCGGTGCGCTGCTGTGCGGCGCCGGCGTGTTCGGCTGGCGGGCGCTGCCGCGCGGCGACCGGCGACGCTCGCCGTGGATGGCCTTCGGCACCATCACCGTGCTGCTGCTGCTCGCCTTCACGCCGTCGCAGGTCGACCGGATCAGGGCGCTGCGCAGCGCGCTCACGCGCCAGGAGCAGATCCAGTCCGACCTCCAGCACCTGGTTCGCGTGCCGCCGGGCATCGTCACCCGCGGCTGCACCCCGATCGGTGTCCCCAATCACCGGCCGGTGCCGCTGCTCGCGCTGTGGCTGAACAGCCGCCCGCAGGCGATCATCAGTGCCCAGGACGGCCGCCGTCAGCGCCTCGGGACCTACCTGCAGCCGGCGACCCCCGCCGTGGCGCGGGACTACATCCTCGACCCGCGCGACCGCACGCAGGCTGCGCCGGCGGTCCCGCAGGGCTTCAGCCAGGTCGCCGGCAACCGCTCGTGGCTCGTGTACAAGCGCTGCGCGCCGGCCGTGCTGATCCACGGCGGCGAGTAGCCGTCCTCACCGACGCTCGGCGATCACGCGTTCAGCCCACGCGCGCGATCGGGCGCCGAGCGGCCGGCCGAGCAGCTGGCGGTGGCCCGCCACCCACGTGTAGGCCGACGCCGTCACCCCTGGAAGCCGCGATGCCGCGCCGGCGATCGGTGCCCCGCCCGGCAGCGCCGCGAACGCCGTGGGCAGCGCGGCGCCGGCTGAGCGGACCGCACCGGACCCGTCGACGAGGTGCCACGACGCAAGGCGCTCGGCGCGCGGCAGATCGGCGAGCAGCTCGGCCCCGCGAGCGCTCTGGATCGAGACCGGCAGCAGCCGCGCGGATCGGTCCCACGTGAGGAGCATCGCCAGCGCGACCTTGCAGAACCCGCAGTCGCCGTCGTACAGAACGGTCAGCGTGTCCTCGCGATCCGAGGCGCTCACCGCGAGGAACCCGCCGCCTGCCAGTCGCGCCCCATCTGGCGCAGCATCGGCGGGTAGACGATCCGGTGACGAAACGGGCGGATTGCGGCCATGTACGCGGTCCCGAGACGTCCGTTGGGCTTTGCATAGACGGCCATCTGGCCACGGTAGCCGCCGGACTCGTCCAGGACCCAGCAGACGTGCATGACCGCGTGAACCGTCCGGTTGGCGAGCTCCGCCGCCCACTCGTCATCGGTCAGGAAGAGCGGAGTGAAGGGCAGCGCGTCGAAGTCCGGCCCGGGAGCAGCCGCGAGCAGGTCCGCCGGCAGGCGGTCGCGGAGCGTCGGCTGCGTCGCCCCATCGCCGGCCCCGGCGTCGTCCCAGCCGAGCAGTTCCCCGACCTTCCAGCGGAGTGCGAAGAGCGCACGGGCGGCGCGGGAGCTGCCTTGCGAGGAGCCTCCTGAGGCGATCTGTCGCACCAGCCTGGGGAAGTCATCCGGGCCACCCGGTGTCGGCAGTGCCCAGACATCCTCGAGCGCGAAATCACGGGTGAGTTCGTGAATCCGCAACGGCCGGCTGGTGTGCGCACCGTTCGGGAGTCGCATCTGCAGATCTCGATCCATCGTCACTCCGATTCTCAGCGGCGGCTCCCGCTCAGCGCTCGACGAAGTACGCGCCGTGGCCCTGCCCGTCGGAGAAGAACCGGCTCGTCACCGTCTTCTTGCGCGTGAAGAAGTCGACCGCGTCGGAACCGTGGGCGTGCAGGTCGCCGAGGAACGAGTCCTTCCAGCCCGAGAACGGGAAGAACGCGACGGGCGCCGCGACGCCGATGTTGACGCCGACCATGCCGGCCTCGACCTGATGGCGGTAGCGGCGAACGGCCGCGCCGGACTCGGTGAAGATCGACGTGCCGTTGCCGAACCGGCTGGCGTTGACGATCGCGATCGCCTCGTCGAGCGTCGCCGCGTGGATGATCGTCAGGACCGGGCCGAAGACCTCCTCCTGCGCGATCGCCATGTCCGGCGTGACGCCGTCGAGGATCGTCGCGCCGAGGTACGCGCCCGCGCGCGGCAGGTCGTCGCCGGCGCCGCGCCCGTCGACGAGCAGCGTGGCTCCGTCGTCGACGGCGCGCTGGATCCAGCCGGCGATGCGGTCGCGCGCCTCGCACGAGATCACCGGGCCGACGTCGACCGCCGTGTCGAGCCCGTCGCCGACACGCAGCGCACGCGTCGCCTCGACCAGCGGCGGCACGAGGCGATCGTGCGCCTCGCCGACCGTGACGATCACCGAGCCCGCCATGCAGCGCTGCCCGGCCGCGCCGAACGCCGAGCCGATGATGCCGTTGACCGTCGGCTGCAGTTCGGCGTCGGGCATGATCACCATGTGGTTCTTGGCGCCGCCGAGCGCCTGCACGCGCTTGCCGGTCCGCGCCGCGCCCTCGTAGACGATCTTCGCGACAGGAGCCGAGCCGACGAACGACACGGCGTCGATGCCGGGATGCTCGAGGATTCCTTCGACGACCTCGCGCCCGCCGTTGACGAGGTTGACGACCCCCGGCGGCAGACCCAGCCCGTCGAGCACCTCGAAGGCGATGTGCTGCGTCAGCGGCACCTGCTCGGACGGCTTGAGGATGAACGCGTTGCCGCAGCCGATCGCGAACGGCAGGAACCAGAACGGCACCATCGCCGGGAAGTTGAACGGCACGATCGCGGCGCATACGCCGACCGGCTGGCGGAAGGTCTCGCAGTCGACGTTGCGCGCCACGTCCTCCAGCACGCGGCCCTGCATCGTCGTCGGGATCGCGCACGCGCACTCGACCATCTCGATCATCCGCGACACCTCCGCCCGGGCGTCGTCGATCGTCTTGCCCATCTCGGTCGTGACCGAACGGGCGAGGTCCTCCTTGCGTGCCTCGAGCCCTTCGCGCAGCGCGAACAGATGGCGCGCGCGCTGGATGACGCTGACCGCGCGCCACGCGGGCAGCGCCTCGCGCGCGGCCGCGACGGCAGCGTCCAGATCGGCCCGGACCGACAGCGGGACCCGCGCCAGCACCTCGCCGCTTGCGGGCGCGACGACGTCGAGCGCCTCGCCGCCGCCCGAGGGCGTCCACGCACCACCGACGTAGTTCTCCAGCAGGCGCGGCGTCGTCGTCGTGGTCATGCCCGGCAGCATCCCACGACGGCCGCGCCCGCGGCGGCGGGCCAAGAAGGTGGACCGTGCACCCTCAATCGAAACGGGCCTGCGGGCACCGGTCCCGGGCTCGGCTCCGGCACGGGGACTCCCGCCACGCCCGCCGAAGACCGCTTAAGGCTGCTTCCTTCCGGACCTGACCTGGTTCACGGGACGACGCCGTACGGGACCCGCGCCATCAACACCTGACTCGATGCGGCGGCACCACAGGCCTGCCCCTCGAGAGGGGATTCGGCCTCGCTAGAGCGGATTGCGAGCGACAGGGCACCGCTACCTCCCCGCCTAGCACGGTCCGCGGAGCAGCCTAGCGATCGGCTCGCGGCGAGCGCAGCGTCCGGTCCCGTTGACGTCTTCGCGCCGCTAGGCTTCCGGGCGTCCCGGGCGCGTAGCTCAGCGGGAGAGCGCTCGCTTCACACGCGAGAGGTCGCTGGTTCGAAACCAGCCGTGCCCATCAGACGAACGCCCTGCACCTGCGGGGCGTTCGTCGTTTCGGGGGCGGGCGTGCCGGCGTCGGTTCGTGGCGCGTTGGCGCTCGCCTGTGCCCAATGGTGCCCAATCAGCGCCTTCAAGGAGGGCTTTGAGGCGTGCGCGGGCCTCGTCGTCGCGGCGCATCGCGTGGGCGTAGACGCGCAGCGTGAAGGCCGGATCGGTGTGCCCCATCTGCGCCATGACGTAGGCGGGATCCTCGCCGCAGGCGACGAGCAGCGACGCGAACGTGTGGCGCAGCTTGTGGGCGCTGATGCCGTCGGGCAGCGGCTCCTGTCCGCGCTCGGCGAGCAGCTCGCCGGCGCGTTTGACGACCGGTCGGATCACGCGTTCGCGGGCGTTGTCCTTGTCGCGGCGGCTTCCGGTCGAGGTCGGGAAGACGAGCGCGTCGGGCTCCGCGGAGCGCACGCTCATCTTGTGCGTGGTGAGCTCCTCGCGGAGCACCGGAACGATCCGAACGTCGCGCACGCCGGCGTCGGTCTTCGACGCGCCGACGCTGATCTGCCCCACGGCGAGGTCGATGTCGCTCCAGCGCAGCGAGCACGCCTCGCCGATGCGCAGCCCGGCGAAGACGAGCGTCGCGATCAGGGCACGCCGGCCCGCGGTTCGTGCTTCGGGCTTGGCGTCCAGGTCGGTGGCCGCGTCGAGCAGCGCGAGGATCGGCTCTGCGGTGTCGAGGTAGACCGGCCGTGGGCGGCTCGCCTTGAGCTTTCGGTTGCGCGTGTTGACGCGCACCGGGTTGCGAGCGATCAGGTCGCGCTCCTCGGCGACGGCGAGGATCTGCCCGAGGCGCGTGATCGTCTTGTTGATCGATTCGGGCGAGAGGACGCCGTCGCGGACCTTGTGCTCGCGGTAGCGGTCGACCTCGGCCACGGTGATCTGCGACAGCTGGTGCTTGTGAAAGAAGGGCAGCAGGTGGTTGCTGAGCTGCCAGCTGTAGTCGAGGAGCGTCGCCTCGCGCAGCTCACGCCGGCGGGCCTCGATCCACTCCGAGGCGAACGTGTGAAAGCCGGGATCGATCGGCGCGACCACGGCGACCTGTCGCACCGGCGCCCAGAGGCCGCGATCGACGTCGGCCAGGACGTGGCGCAGCTCGCGCTCGGCTCGAGCGCGATCCCATCCGTCGGTGGTGTCGCCGAGCGGGACGTAGTGGCGCTCGCCGTAGGCCCGGAAACGCAGCGCGAACGCGCGACCTGCGCTGGTCGACCGCTCGATGACCTGTCCTCGCGCGCGGGGAGCCACTGGGATCCTAGGCGCGAGCACCGTTCGACGTGGCCCCCGAGGCACGTCGCATTCGGCGCGGTTCGTGATGGATCGGAAGCAGCGGCACGCTGCTCACAGTCTCGCGCACGGAGACGACACCGGCAGCTGGGTCGCGGTCTCGCTGTACATCGGTGAGGTAGGACGCGACGGTCGCGGGATCGAAGCGCAGCGGTGCGCGCGGGCCGGCCGCGAGACGCACGACGCCAAGCTCGCCCGCGTGGGCGTAGACCCAGCCCCGGTTGACCCCGAACCGTTGAGCGACCTCAGCGGCTGTCAAGAGACGGTCATCATCCACCGTCGACGTCAAGACCCGGGCGAGGTCGTGAGGCCTCTCGTCCGGACTTCCGATGCACGGCGGGAACGAGCTGGCCATATCTCTCAGTCGCGCGAGAGGCCGTTCACCCCCCTCCCAGTTCTCGCTGGACGGGTTATCTGCCGCGGCCGATTCCGCGTCCGCGGCTGCGTCCCAAGCGTGGGCGCTCCAGGTCGCGGTCGAGGTGGCCGGCGTCGAGCAGCGTGTCGGTGCGGGCGCGCAGGTCGAGCGTGGGGTCGGCGGGCTTCTCCGGGCGCTCGGCATCGAACTGCAGGCTGCGCGTGAGCTGCTTGCTCGCGGTGACGGCGCGCTGCTGGTGTTCGAGGAGTTTGGCTTCGTGGCTGGTGAGGGTCTCGCGCAGGCGGCGGCGTTCGCGGCGCTGGTAGAACGGCGACTGCTCCAGCAGGACCTGCAGGCGGCCGACCTGGTCGGTCGTGCGATCGACGAGCGACGCGCTGTGCGCGGCGGTGTTCTGGTCGCGCTCGAGGCGCAGGTCGCCGAGGTCGCGAAAGAGGTGGTCGTGGGCGAGCGTCTTCTGGCGGCGCTCGGCGAAGAGCTGTGCGAGCTGGTCGCGCAGCGGATCCTGGTCGGGCCCAAGGCCGGGGAGGCTGCGCTCGACGCTCGATGGTGAGACGAGGTAGAAGCGCGCCTGGTCGCGGTGGCGCGAAAGCGCCGTGTATCCCCACTCGCGGTAGAGGTCCTCGGTGCCGAGTACGAACGCCTGGTCGACGGTCGCGCCCTGCGCTTTGTGGGCGGTGATCGCGTAGGCATGGTCCAGGTGACCAGCCGCCAGGTAGGCCTGATCGATCTGTACCTCACGCCCGCCGTCCAGGTGCACTTTGACGCTCTGGTGCTCGGCGTTGATCGTGGTGATCGTGCCGCGCTGGCCGTTGGCCAGATCAAGGTCGCGGGCGTTGCGCGTCGCGATCACGCGATCACCGCTCGCGAACGCTCGCTCACCGGCTTCGAGCTCGTCCCGGCCGAGGTCGCCGTGTGCGCGCCGCGCTTCTCGGGCGCGTTGGTTGAGTTCGGCGACGTCGCTGCGGCGGTGGGCGATCATGACCGCATCACAGCCTGGTTGGCGTGCGGCCTGCCACCAGTCGGCGACCAAGGTTTCGCGGACCCGCTCGGCGGTGGGGCGCGCGACGATCCGCCCGTGCTGCAGGTAGGCGTCGGCGAACAGCTCCAGCTGCCCGTCGCGCAGTTCGCTGAGCGCGTCGCGATCCCACTGCTCACGCTGACGACGCACCTCCGACAAGGTCAACCCATTGTCTTTCGCGAGGCGCCGGAACGCCCCGCCGGCATCGATCTCCTGCAGCTGTCGATCATCACCGACCAGGACGACCTTGGCGCCGACGCGACCGGAGTGCTCGACCAGGCGCGCGAGATCACGCGTGCCGACCATCGCGGCCTCATCGATGATCAGCACGTCGTTCTTGTCGGGTCCGTAGCCGCGCTGCAGGTCGTCCTTCAGGCGCGCGATCGTGCACGAGTCGATCCCGGCGTGCTGCTCGAGCTCCAGCGCCGCCCTGGCAGACAGGGCGGCGCCGAACACCTGGTGGCCGTCCTGCTCCCACACCTGGCGGGCAGCCTCCAGCGCGAACGTCTTCCCGGTTCCGGCCGGCGCGCGCACCACCTGCACCCCGTCGCCGGAAGTCGTCAGGGCCCGCACGACCTCGCGCTGTTCGCCGCTGAGGTCCACGCGCTCGGCGAGCACTTCGTCCGCGACTGGGTCGGTGACACGGGCGACATGCTGCCCGCGGGACTCCTGCACCGTCTTCAGGAGGTCGCGTTCGAGCTCAAGCATCTCGAAGGTCGAGTAGCGGCCCTTCTGGTCCACGCGCGTCACCTCAGGTGAGCGGAAGACCTCGTCGGCCACGGCTTCGATCTCGCGCACGTGCGCGCCAGAGGGGGCGTGCTCAGCGACGGCGCGGATCACCGCGCGGCGATCGAACGTGCTCGCCTCACGCGTCAACGCCCGCAAGGACAGAGCAGTGATCGCGGCTGGCTGGGGATCACGATCAACCGCACGCATCAGCGCTGCTTGGTCGAGGCCGTACTCGGCGGCCCGCGCGCGCCACTGCTCGCGCAACCGACCGAGCGGAATGTCGTACTCCTTGACGCGGCGCGTCTCCAGCGCCGCCGCCTGCGCCGAGCGCGCGGAGCGACCATCGACCTCGCGCATCCGCTCAACGATCTCCACGCGGCGCCGCGAGAAGTGTTCCCGGACCTGGCGGTCGATGCCGAGCACCTCCGCGGTGCCGCGATGCACCGGACCCCACTCCACCCCCAGGCGCTCAGTCAGCTCGCGTCTGAGTGCTGCCTGGTAGAGGAACCCAGCCGTCCTGGCATGCGCGTAGATCAGACGGCCATCCAGCGTCCCCCACTTGCCTTCAGCGCGGATCAGGTTCGCCACCAGCGCGTGCGTATGCAGCTGCGGATCCCCTGCGCGGCTTGTGCGATGGGCAAACCTGGCGACCGTCAACCCCTCACCCGCGACCTGCCGCACGCCGCCACGCCCGCGGCGCGTGAACGCCGCCTCACGCTCCACGTAGCCCAGCGCGTCCTGAACGGCCGCGTCATGCCCCGCCGCCACCTGCGCCGTGATCCGCTCGTCGCCGACGCCGAACAGGACGGAAACGGACTTCGGAGCGCTGAAGGTGACATCAAACCCGGTCACCGCACCCTCGCCGACCTCACGCAGCCGGCCGCCCCCGCCGCCGCCCGGCGCCTGCCCTTGCAGCAGCCGGCTCAGCGCGTCCGCCTCAACGCGGGCGGAGAGCTCGAGCTCGTCAGCACCGCTCCCCCACCACTGGCCGTGTGCCTCGCCATGACCGGCGTAGTAATCCTCGCGGCCGCGGGCAACCTGGTCCAGGTAATACTGCTCAGAAGGCCCTCCGCCGCCCAGCTTTCCGATCGAGACCACATCCCTAAGTCGCGCCAGCGTCCGAGTACCCCCCTGGCAACCAGCAGGGTGCAAGTGTGTGCCCTGACGTCGGTCGCCCCGGCGATTCCTGAACCCGCGTAGCGAACTCCGTACGGCGTTCGCGTCAAGGAGGGTGTCCGCCTGCGGCCGTAGCGTCGCGACTTGAATGCGAGGGGCGTCGAATCGGGGAGGGCGACCGCGACTCGCGCAGCACCCGGGTCGGGAAGCTTCGACATTGAGACCGACGGCCAGATGCGCCGCTCGTGGACTTTGGACGGCGCGTGAACTTTCTGACCTCATGCGGCCATAAGGAGTCAGTGACCGGTCAAGGACCACCCGTGAGCAAGACTGGCAGCGCCGCGGTGGAGACCGCCTACCGGCAGCACCTGCCTGCCATCGTCCGCTACCTCCGCCGCCGGCTGGGCGATGGGGTCGCCGAAGACGCGGCCGCTGAAGTGTTCACGCGCGCCGTGCGCGCCGAACGCGCAGGGCAAGCCGTTTCGTTGCCCTGGCTGTTCGGCGTCGCCGCCAACGTGATCTCCGAGCGACGCCGCAGCGAACGCCGGCGGTTGCGCGCCATCGAGCGCCTAGCCGGACAGACACCGCGGGAGCATCTGCCAGCCGAGGTCGATTTGGGGCTTGACCCAACGCTTATCCGCGCACTGAGGCGCCTTGACCGCGGTGATCGCGAAGCACTGCTGCTCGTCGTCTGGGGCGAGCTGACCTACGAACAGGCCGCCAACGCTCTCGACGTCCCGGTCGGCACGGTCCGCTCGCGCATCTTCCGCGCCCGCAAGCTGCTCGGCGCGAGGGCCCCGCGGGTGCATCCCCTATCCGATTCGTCCCCTAGCACCGCGAGGCCTTGAAATGTCTACGCCACACGACGACCCAATCGACAGCGCGCTGCGCGCACATGCCGATCTCGGACTGGACCTCGACGGAGAGCCGGCAATCGTCGAGGCTGCTAGCCGTCGCGTCGCCGGTACTCGCTCGGGCTCGCCCCGGGTCGCGCGTCGGTTCACGACGGTGATCGTCGGCGCGGCAGTCACCGTCTCGGTGGCCGGCGCGGCAGCCGCGGCCACCGGACTGTGGAGCCCGTCGCTCGGTGACGATCACCGCGGCCATCCCACGGTGGCTACCAGCGACGTCCCCGAAGAGCAGCTGCAGCGCTTCGAAGTGCTAAGGCGCCCTGCGGATGACACCGATCGCGACGCCATCACGCAACGGGCGCTCCGCGAACTGGACACATCCTTTCAGGGCGTCCGCACACAACGCATCCGAGCCGTACACGGCGGACCCGCCGGCAGGCGATACCTGATTGTCCCCGTTGAGCGCACAGAGTCGGGCGTGGAGGACGCCCTATGTCTCTACACCGTAGACGAGGAAGGTGGGGGCGTCAGTTGCTGGAGCACCCAGCAGATCCTGCACGGGGAGGCCGTGCTCGACGCGCTCGCCGCCAACAGGGATGCTCGGCCGCGAAGCGCCTCGGACCCGCAGTCGCTGCGACCCACGACAGCCGGCGCGGTTGCGATCGGCCTGGTGCCCGACGGCGTCGAAACCGTCGTCTCCAGCACCGGCGAGCGCGCCGAGGTCCACGAGAACGCCTACGAGCTGACCACGAAGGCACCCGGTCGGACTTTGGTCGCCTGGCTTGACAGTCACGGGAGGGAAGTCCCACAAGGCTAGGAGCCGGGTCGAACATTCGTCGAGTTCGGGGTCTGAACGCGCACCTCGGATTGCCATGCCCAGAATCAAAAGACCGCGGTTGTGCAGGCACTTCCAGCCACTTACGGTCGCCGCTGTCTCGAGCAAGGACATCCACTTGCTCCCCCCTACAGGAGGCACCGAATGATCACTGCACTCAAGCGAAGGGCCGCGCTGATCGCGATCCTCGCATCAATCGCGGCACTCGGCGTGGCTGGCGTCGCCATCGCCAGCACCGTCCAGTACTTCTCGGGCAGCAACACGAGCGCTCTAGGCCCGTGGCACCCGTTGACCAACACCACGGTCGGGTCCGTGTACGGCGGCTTGTCGTGCACCTCAGCGGAGGACGCGTTCCTCAACCAAGTCGGCACTGCTTACTGCATCAGCGGCGCCGGCAATACCACGACGCATCCGTACGACGGCACGTACCGCTACGGCTGGTGCGGCACCCCCATCGGCTACCCCGCCGCCAACATGAACTGCCGGGAGACCTGGTGAACATGAGAACGCTCAACACGAAAAAGATGATTGCCGCCAGCTTCGCAGTCGCGGCACTTTCCGGCGCCTCGATCGCGCTGGTCTCCAGCGCTTCGGGATCGCCCGCTGCGAGTCTGAACGTCACGGCTCTCGCCTCAGGCGAGATCGCGGCGCTCCCCGCGACCGTCTCCGAGGAGTTGCGCAGCGGAGACGCCGCTGACCGCGGAGCCGACGCCGCCAACGCTCGTGCGCTCAGCACCAGCGCGGGCACGTGGTACCTGGCCCCGACGAACGACGGGGCGTGCCTGATCACCGAGGACTCAACGATGACCTGCGCCTCCGTAGCCAACGTCAACGCAGGTTCGCTCACATCGATCGAGCTGACCGGCGGGACCGGGAGCGGAGACCAGTTCCGACCCGGAGGGAGCGCGGTCCTGCGCGGCATCGCCCCGGACGGCGTGGCGAAGGTCGTCATCACTGACGTCACCGGAAACATGCTGGCCTCGGCGCCCGTGACGGACAACGCCTACAGCGTCAGGGTTGCTGCGCTGGGCAAGGGCACGACGCTCAAGCTCGTCGGCGGCGATGGGAGCACCGCGAGCTCGCAGGTGCTTGGCGGCTGAAGTATCCCGAGCGTTCGTCGTTCGGACGCCCCAGACGGATCGAGTGGTCGACGAGCACATCGTCGACCACTCGACCGCGTTCTCTGCGGCCGTCGCGGAAGAACCCGCGATCCGCAGGCGACGCGCGTCACCTACGTCTCAGCGAAACGGAGGCTTCGGAACTCCGAGCTGCTTGCAGATTGCGAGCGCCGTGCCGGTGGCGATGTCCTTGTGGCGGGGCACGGTCGCGACGCCTCGCGCTGACATCCAGACGTCGTGGCTTGCTCCGTGCCGGGCGAGCTTGCAGCCGTGGTCCGTCAGGAACCGTTCGAGCGCGCTGCGCTTCACGCGGGCGTGAGCTCGAGCGCCTCGATGTCGCTCGCGCCCGCACCGTGCATGTCGTAGACGGCGGCGAGCTCGCGCAGCGCGTCGAGGACGTTGCTGCGTGCCTCGTCGCGCGTGCGTCCCTGACTGATCGCCTGCGGGATCTCGACCACCTGGACGGTGATCCAGCCGTCGTCACCCTCTTCGAACTGCAGATGCAGGCGCAGATCGCTCATCGACACAGCCTAACCATCGACCGCCGTCCCGTCGATCCTGAGGCCCGCCGCGGCCAGTCGACAGCGTGCCGTCGGCCGTCCTGATTGGGCACGGTGGCCAATCAGCCGATCAGCGTCCGCAATATGCGGGAATCCTCGGCCAGCCTACTCACGCTCCGACGGGTCCGAAAAGAGCTGCAATTGGTCTGGTTCCGAGCCCTCAACGGCACCCTCTGGATCGCGCTTCACACGCGAGAGGTCGCTGGTTCGAAACCAGCCGTGCCCATCGGCGAAAGGCCCCGGACTTCGGGGCCTTTCGGCGTTCCGGGGTCGGTGACTGCTGCGCGGGTCGGCAGCGTTTGTGGGCCCATGGGCCCACGGTGGGCCCACAAAGCGGCTCTTGGCGCCACGATGCCAGCGATCGGGCACCGCGTGATCACGGTTTACGCACACGCAAAGCAGACGCCGGGAGCCGACTCCTGCTTGTCGTCCGGTGCAGACGTGGCTGTGCGGCGTGTCGATGCTGGTGCGCGTGTACGCTCGATCGATGCTTAGGTCCAGCACCCGCAAGGCCGCGTTCCTTGCCCCAGCTCTTGTCATCGGCGCGATGCTGCTCGCCGCAGGTCCCGCCGCCGCCGACGTCAATCAGTACGCGCCTTCGTGCGTAAAGCCGGGCGGCCGGACCGTCGCCGACCTGACGTTCAGCACGACTCCGGGACAGGGGCTCGTCAGCGAGCAGGTCACGTTCCAGCCGAGCGTGTTCCGCGGGGAGGATGGCGTCGAGGGATTCGACAACGAGACGTTCAACGTCAAGAGCCCGATGCTGCCGATGACCAACACGCCGGATCCGACGATCAAGGGTTACTTCATCCCGAGCTTCAAGCAGGCCGTCGAGGTGCCCAAGGCCGCGAAGGTCGACGGTGCTCCGATCGTTAGTTACTACGCGTACACGAACCCGTTTGACGGCAAGGGTCAGGCCTACTCGCAGTCCAACACCTACCAGACGATCTGGATCGACGGTAAGCGTGCCTTTGCCGCGAAGTCGGTCGGCAACAAGAGCTTCTACGAAGTCACCGTCGCCGTCTTCGGCTTCGGACCGAGGGCAAAGCTGTACGCGCATGTGATCGCACCTGGCGGCAAGGTGCTCAAGAACGTGAAGCTCGGTAGGTCGTCGGGCGAAAACACATGCGGGCAGTGGTTCCCGCGTGTCAGCTTCAAGGGCGCAAAGACGGGTACTGGCAGGATCGTGATCAACACGAGCGCCAAGTCCACGAGCGCCAAGGGCGGCGCGATGACCACGATCAAAGTGAACAAGAAGTAGTTGGAAACCCCGGGGGCTCGACCGCGCTTCTTCTCCTCGCCCGAAGCTGCGGATCCTAGAGCGCGTTTCGCGCCGGCGGCGCGACGACGAGCAAGTCGCCAAGGCACTCGCCGCATGCAAGAAAGCTGAAGGCGAGCAAGCGCCTGAAGTGCGTCGTCGCGGCGAAGAAGCGCTACGGCCTAGTTCCACGGATCCGCGTGCGCTGACCGTCGGTTTGCGAAATATTGGCGGTCAGTCGCTCGGCAGGCGGCGCTCGCGCCGCTCAGGCGGCCGGCCGCGCCACCACGACAACAGCGTCGTCCCGAAGCGCGCAGATCCAAAAGCAATGCTGGGTACCGACGGTGGGAATGAGCCCGGACTGCGGCGGGCCGAGGGGCCCGCCGATAGCATCGCTGCCGTTCGTAGGCTTCAAGGGGGAATCGAATGCGCGTGCTCAGGCGGTTTGTAGCGACCGGCGTCGGTGTTACCGCGCTCGTGCTGACGTGGAGTGGTGTCGGGATGGCCGCGCTGCCGGCCCCGGTGACGATCGGCAAGGCCGCGGCCGGCGGCGTCAAGGCGCCGCAGGTGCTCGTCGATGCCAAGGGCACCACCAACGTGCTCTGGACGAGCACGGACGCAGCCGGGCTCGCGTACACCCGGTATTCGCGCAAGCCGGCCGGGGCCAAGAGCTTCACCCAGGTCGACCTGCCTGGCATGCCGTCGACCTCTGGCGCGTTCCTCTACGCCCCGTCGCCCGGTGCGCTGGAGGTCATCGTGACCGTCAACGGGCCGCTGTCACTCGCCGCCTGGACCTCGAGCGACGACGGCGCCTCCTGGACCCAGCTGCCGACGACGCCGCAGATGCAGAAATGGGGCGCCAACGGCTTCTACCTCCAAGCCTCGGGCATGTTCGACGCCCCCGGCGGGCCGCTGGACTACGCCGGCAGCAACGGTGACACAGGCCCGATCGTGCAGCTCGACCCCACGATCACCGTGCCCACGCCGGTGGGGAAGAACGTCGCCTCAGGCGTCGTCCTCCAGGACATCGGTCAGAACGCGGCCGGCACGGTCTTTGGGCTCGGCGCGCCGGCCGCTGACAACGGGACCGCCACGTCGACGCCGTTCCCGTTCCAGGCCGGCACGGTCACGGGCTCGGTGACGTTCCCCTGTGGGGGGAAGGCCGTTCTCGCCGGAACCGACGCGGCGATGGCAGTCGGCAAGTCGGTCGCGGTCGTCGCCTTCGCTGGCTGCGGGCACGTCTGGGAGCAGACGATCAGCGCGGCCGGCGCGGTCGGCCCGCTGACGACGATCGGCACCTCGCCAGGCATGAGCTCGGGGGTCCTCACCGGCCGCAACGGCGAGGCCTGGATCGGCCTGACGGCGAATCGCGACGGCAGCTTCACCGCCGCCTACACGGTTCCCGGCAACGACATCGGTGTCGCCCGCTCCGGCGACGGTGCCCACTGGAAGCCCGCGCCGGGGTTCGTGCCCGCCCAGCGCGCGCCGAACTCCGGGAGCAGCCTGACGCTGGCGCGCGGCAGCGCTGACTGGGTCGGCCTCGTGGCCCCGGCCGGGAACGACCGCAGTCTGCAGCAGGTGATGCCGCTGTCGGAGACCTACCGGCAGCCGAAGCCACCGGCGGGCGGCCACCACGCGAGCCTCGGGTCGATGGCCGTGTCGGTCCCGGCGAAGATCTCGCGGAAGACGTTTGCGAAGACGGGCAGGGCGACCGTGAAGCTCGTCGACGCCATCGGGACGACGGTGAGCGCGTCGGTCTCGGTCACGCGCCAGCAGGGGAACACGACGCTCGAGGTCTGCTCGGGCAGCAGCAAGGCGAAGCTCAAGGCAGGGAAGGTCAGGAAGGTCGTCGTGCCGTGCGCGAATGGCGCGATCGTGATCGGCGCGGTCGTCGACACCAAGCCGGCCGTCAAGAAGGGCGACGTCGCGACGTTCCAGTTCATCGGCCGGAACGGCACGGTGTCGGTGCAGTCGAAGATCAGCTGAGCACGGCCGCGCTGGTCACGCCGCGAAATCCCTGGCAATAAGCTACTTCCAGACTACGCCCGACAGTCGCTGCTCTACCCGGCAAATCCCGGTGACCATCACGTTCCCCGGGTCCGACGCCCGGCTTCCTTGACCTGTGGGCGATGATGGCCTGGTCAAGCTGGGGAGTCAGCAGGTGCTGAGACGTCGCGTCGTGTGGCTTGGGTCGGTGTCGCTGGTGTGCTGGCTTGCCGGCCCGGCAACCGCGACCGCGCTCGGAGCGAGCGGCCATGGAAGTCGGGCGTTCGCCTCGCTCCCGCACCTCGGCCCGGCGCCGCAGCGCTGCGAGCTGGGCACAGACCCGGCCTGCCCTGAGTTCACGGAGGGCACCAACTTCACGGTTGAGTCGACCTGCGGGGCGATCAACCTCAGCCCGCACATCGTCAACGTGGGTCAGAACGTGACCGCCACGGTGGTCGGAACTGCGCGGAAATGCCGGATTCAGTGGGGGGTCGCACCGGGGAAGGTCGTCGCGGGCTGTAAGGACGGGGTCTACAAGGTGATCAACCCCCAGGTCGTCGAGACGATCGCCCCCTCCAGCTCAACATGCGAGTGGAAGGCCACGGAGGCCAGCAGCTATCCGCCTGCTGCGAAGGCTCCCGGCGGCGGTTGGGAGCAATTTGAGGTCGGGTTCTGCGCCTTCGTAGGCTGCGCGCAACTCGCGAGCGACTTCTACTACGTCCTCCCTCACAAGACGGCCGTCTCCGGAAAGGTGTATTCGAAGGCCGTCGACGCGGCCGGCAACCGGGTCGGGATCGCGGACGCCCATATCACGCTCAGCGGCCCGTCGTCCGGGACCGCCGTGACCAACAAGGACGGTTTCTACGACGCACTCGTCGATCCGGGCCGGTACACCGCGCACGTCGCGAGCGTCAACGGCCAATCCGCGAGCGCCAGCCCGACGGCATGCTCGCCCGGTAAAGCCAGCGGCACGGCATGCAAGCTCGACGTCCGCGCGCGCGACGGCGTCGCTGATTTCAGCAGCTGCGCAGGCGCGGCTGGCGGCGCGAGAGCGGCCACGGCCGGCGGAGCGGGCTGTCACTTGAAGGTGTTCTTGAAGATCGTCGGACCGATCGCCAATGTCGGGACCCGCTCAGGGCTCGCATTCGACCGCGGGCTCCCGAACGAGGGACCGGTGAACTTCACGATCCCGGTGTTTTCCACGACCGGCTCATCGATCAGCGCAGCGAACGAGGTCGGTGAGAAGTGCATGTCGGGTTGCGCGAACCTGCTCGTCACCGTCATCGATCCCCAAACGCACAAGCCGACGCCCGGCGCGACGGTCGACGCGAAGCTCGGCCGGATTGACACCCAAGGCGCGCCGGCTCTGCATCAGCAGGGGAGCCAGTTCCTCTGCACGCAGAGCGCCGATCCGGGTGCGAGGCGGTGCGGCACTGACCTGAGCGGCCTCGCCACTGGCGATGACGGCAAGCTGCGGCTGATCTATTGGGCGCCCGGAGAGCTCGTCTCGGCGCATACCAACATCGAGATCTCGGCGAAGAGCGGCCAGACGGCCGGCTCGACGGCGTCCAAGATCACGGTGAAGCCGTACAAGATCTACAAACACGAGGGCGAGCTCAGCTCCGAGGAGGTTGACGCACTGCGGGAGATCGTGGGGAACCCGGCGATCGGCGACCTGCTGAATGCCGGAGCCCACAAGGTGCTGGAGGTGGAGTTGCACGCACTGCTGCACCAGGAGCTGATCGCCGCGTCTGTGCTGAAGGCGGCCGAGGGACCGTTGGGTTATGCGCTTGTCGAGCTGGTCGATCTCGCCGCGGCATGGAGCGAACTGAAAGAGCAGTGGGCCCTGCAGGAAGCGTTCCTGAAGGCGACGGGGCTGTCCGAGGAGGGTCTCGACGGGCCGCCGTTTGAGAAGCACGTTCCGGCCCGCAGCGTGATCTTCGACCAGGCGATCCTCCACGGGGTCGCCAATCCGCTCCACGCGGCGGCCGGAGGGCTCCTGTGGAAGCTCGGTAAGGCAGTCCGCGATAAGTACCGTGCCGCGCCCAAGCATCAGATCCCCGACCAGAAGGTGTCGATCCAGGCCTACGAAGTCTCGAGTTGCAGCGAGCGCGGCCCCAACTGTGGCCCCGGCTATCTGGACCAGTCCGGGATCGTGCCCCGCTTGTGCTTCTTCGTCAGCTGGTCGATCGGGCTCGACGAGACGCTCTGCACGCCGCCATACAACCCGGTCGTCTGGATGACCACCCAGAAGCCACATTTCAACAAAGCGCTGCCCTAGAAGCGAAGGGGGCGGCCCCAGCGCCCGATCACGGGGATCGAGATTGCGGTCGCTACCGAGCGGCGGTCTGGTAGGTCGTCGTGCCGTTACACGAGGGCGCCTTCGAGTATCTGACCGCGAGCTTGCCCGACTCCTTGCGCTTGGCCTTGAACGTACCGGTGAGCGTCGCCGTTGCAATCAACACGCCGGCCGGCACGGTCCTCTCGGTGATCCTCGAGGTGAACCTGCCGCTCCGCACCGTCGCCGCCGAGAACGTCACTTTGGTCGGTCCGCCGCCACCCTGGCAGAACAGCGGAAGTGAGTTGTCGTAGGCGAAGCGGCTGACCTTGGTGCCTGTTCTGTTGACCTTGAAGCTGATCGGGAAGCCGTTTGCGATCGGCTGGAGGCCGACCTTCACACGCCCGCTGTACGTTGCGCCCTTGACTGGGGAGCCAGCCGGCGCGGCCGCGGCCGCGGCCGTCGCGAGCGCAGCGATCACGAACAGTGACGCGGCGGTTTGCCGGAGAAGTTCGGAGTACCGGACGGACATGTAGCGCCTCCTCTCAAGAACCAGCCGCGAGCTTCATCCGGGCTGGAAGCCCGAGGCTACCGGGGCAGCAGCGAGTTCGCACACTCCCTCGAGCACGAAGCGATCTTGCGCAAACGATCCAGCAGTTTCGCGTCGTCAGAGCATCCCAACCCCGGCATCGACTCCCGTAAGTCACCGCTTGAGCGGAAGAGCGCACGCCGCGGTCGGTCCGGGCCAGCGGCCGGTGGCGTGCGATCGGACGCACGTCGCGGTTGTCGCTCGTGGGCCCGTGGGCCCGAACCCTCGGGAATCGCCCTGAAT
Organism: Solirubrobacterales bacterium; assembly: GCA_038224135.1. GTDB lineage: Bacteria > Actinomycetota > Thermoleophilia > Solirubrobacterales > Solirubrobacteraceae > F1-60-MAGs163. Next base: position 8,766 of record JBBRFO010000010.1, on the reverse strand, counting down.
CCGACGTGATCTACAGGCCCGGCCGCCCTCGGTAGATCCTCTCGATCCGCCTGCCAATCGGCCTGTTTCTACGCGATCTAAGCCGCACTTCACACGCGAGAGGTCGCTGGTTCGAAACCAGCCGTGCCCATTGCGAAAGGCCCCCGAGTTCGGGTCTTCCGGCGTTCCGGGATAGGTGGGTCGTGCCCGCCCAGTCGGCGCGTTCGTGGCCCGATGGGCCTGCGAGGGCCCACGAAAGCTCGCTCTTGGCGCCACGATGCCGTCGATCGGGCACTGTGCTGCTGCTTCTCGTCCAAAGCGGGACCCGTGGAAGCGCGTGAATGGCGAGGCAGGCCCGCGTCCTTGGCCGTGCCGCTACCGGCACGGCGATCAGGCAGAGCTACGAGCGAGAAAGTCGAGTACCGCGTTGGTGACGACGCGGTAGGTCGGCTCTTCGTTGAAGGCGTGGGCGACGTCGAACTCAAGGTACTCAGCGTCGAGCGCGTCGGCGAGCGGCCGTAGGACGCGCGTCGGCGTAAAGCGGTCCTGGTGCCCTGCGACGACGAGCGTCGGGACCCCGGCGGGCCGAACCGCCTCGCGGGAGCCGAACAGCGTCGCGGCCAGCAGTGCCCACGACTCGTCTGAGCGGAACGCCGCCCCGCGCGCGAAGTCCTCCGGAGTCGCGCTGCTCGAGTACAGCCCGTCCGGGGCGCGGAATCCAAGCCGGATGCCGAGGGTCACGCTGAACGCGGTGCCGACCATACGGATCGCGTTGCGTGGGTGCCTGACCGCGTCGGGAAGTACGACCGGCCACAGACCTGTCGGCGGGGCGGGCATCAGCAACACCAGTGCGCGCACGTCGTTCCGGCGGCTCGCGCGCAGCGCCATCAGTCCGCCGAGCGAGTGGCCGACCAGAATCGGCGGCTCGTCGAGGTTCGCGATCCGCTCGTCCAGCACGGCGTCGATCGCGGCCAGGCCGCCACGGTCAAGCTGCGCGAGCCGGCTCCCGCGAGCTGGAAGCTCGATGATCTCGGCCGGGTACCCGCCATCACACAATGCGTCCGCGACGTCATCGAACGCCGCGGCGCGCGTCCAAGCGCCGGGGATGACGATCGCCGGAGCCATGACCGAACATGACTTTGCGTTCATGCGGCCGCAGGCTAGCTCCCCATTGCGTTGCCGTCGGCCGCGCACCCGTAAACCGCTGTCCCCCTTGCAACGCCGCCCGCACGCTTCCCCTTTTCATGGCAAAGCAGAAGTGAGCGAGCGACCGCAGCGGCGCGCGTTCAGCCGACTGGCTCTCAGCCTGGGATCTCGCTTTCCTGGACTCATGCAGCCCAGCCGATCAACGACCCCGCAGGCCGGGGACGAACTCACCCTGAGCGGATGAAACGCAGCCTCTGAGCGCGTCAAATCGATAACGCACAGCCTCAAACCCCGAGCAGAAGTACTCGACTGGAAGTTCGGAATCGCGAGCAGCCGATGTTCATCTCAGATCGACACTACCCGGCCGGCGAAGCCCCGGACCAGGCCGCGCGCTGAGGGAACGCTCCCAGCCCGGGACGGCTTCACTTCGATCGGTCTCCGCCGTGTGCAACAACCACCGCGTACTGCGAGACGCCCGCCCACGAGATCGTTCGAGCTTGCGAGTGGCAGGGTCTGCTGGTTAGGTGGCGTTGATGGCACGCCCGGATCTTGAGGAACTCCCGCCTGCGCGCTATGCACGCGCGGGTGAGCTGAGCATCGCCTACCAGGTCATGGGAGCAGGCCCCGACGTGGTGCTCGTTTCGGGGCTGCTCAACAACATCGAAGCGAGCTGGCAGGACGCGGGGTTCGCGGAGGCCTACCGGCAGATCGCGTCGTTCGCTCGGCTGATCTCATTCGACAAGCGTGGCACCGGCATGTCCGATCGCCTCCCGGAAGCCCAGCCGCCGGGCCTCGATGAGCAGATGGAAGACATTCGTGCAGTCATGGACGCTGCCGGCTGTGAGCGCGCGGTCCTCCTGGCCCAGGCGGATGGCGTCCCGGCAGCGACGCTCTTCGCAGCGACGTCTCCCGAACGGGTCAGCGGCCTGATTGTCTACGGCGCGTCGGCGCGGGTGCTCCCTGATGAGGGCTATGACGGCTTGCCGGCCGAGGTCTGGGAGCAGGCGCTGGCCACGTTCGATGTGCGATGGGGAAACCCGGATGACCCGGCGGTCATCGAGTTGATCACGCCCAGCCGGGTGGACGACGCCCGGTGGAAGGCGATCGTGGCGCGAATGCAGCGCGTGAGCTTGTCGCCAAGCGCAGCGCGGGCCTACATGCGCGCAGCGATGGCCCTCGACATCCGAGACGTGCTGCCAGCCGTCGGTGTTCCAACGCTGGTCCTGCAGCGCGCGGGCGACCTGGTCTACCCCGAGGCGCAGGCGCGCTGGTTTGCCGAGCACGTCGAAGGGGCGCGATACCTGGAGGTTCCCGGCAGCGACCACCTCAGCATCGAGCACACGGTCGAAGAGCTTGAGGAGTTCGTGACCGGACACCGGGGCGGCGGTGCGCCGGACAGCGCCCTGGTGACAATCCTCTTCACCGACATCGTGGACTCAACCAGGACCGCCGCATCGCTCGGAGATCGAGCATGGAGCGCCCTGCTGGACCGACACGACGCAATGGTCCGCCGCCAGCTCACGCGCTATCGCGGGCAGGAGGTCAAACACACCGGCGACGGGTTCCTAGCGACCTTCGACGGACCAGCGCGGGCCATCGACGCCGCCCGAGCGATCCGAGAAAGCTCCAGCGCTCTTGACATCGAGATCCGCGCCGGCCTGCACACTGGAGTGGTCGAGCTACGCGGACCGGACATCTCCGGAACCGCCGTCAACATCGCCGCGCGCGTCCAGGCGTGCGCGCATCCATCCGAGGTGCTGGTCTCGCGGACGCTCGCCGACCTCCTTGCGGGTTCCAACCTCGAGTTCAGCGACCGCGGATCACACGAGCTGAAGGGCGTCAGCGGCGCCTGGCAACTCTACGCCGTCGACTGACCCGACACAACCCGAACGTGACATAGCGCGACGCTGCTGCTCCCGCATCAGACGAAAAGGGGAGCGCGGCGCGCTCTGGGGACGCGGCCCCAAACCCTCGGGAATCGACCGGAATCCGACGCACTCCGCAAGGCCAGAACCAAGCCCACGACCCGGACGTTCTCCCTGGTAATCGGCACGTTCTAAACTATCCGCTCAAGTGCTTCACACGCGAGCGGTCGCTGGTTCGGAACCGGCCGTGCCCATGGCCGAGAGGCCCCGACTTCGGGGCCTCTCGGCGTTCCGGGGTCGGCGGCTGCTGTGCCGGGCCGGCAGCACAGACCGTCCCCTTCTCGTTCCCAAGCGGGAACGGGAGGCGGCGCGAACGACCGCCGCCTCGCCAACATCGACGGGCATTCAGTTGCCGATATGAAATCGCACGCCGCTGAGGTCGAACGTCGCGCCGTTCGTGTTCCAATCCGGGGACCCGATGAGGACGTTGCCGGCCGGCGTGACGGAAACCTGGGCCCGCACCGCGTCCCCAAAGAAGTCGACGTCGTCCCTCGGAACAGAGAACCTGACGCCCGACGACGGACGATGTCCGGGTGGGAGCTTGAAGACGATGTTGATGACTCCACCGCCTGTCCCGACGCGTTGTGCTGCGCCCTGGAACTGGATGAAGCCCGACGCGTCGACGAAGTACCCGAGATAGCCGAGATCCCCGCTGTTGGGGTTGTTCCAGTAGATGCCCTGGTTCGCGTCCCCACAGAACGTGTCGAACACCGTGGCGCATTCGACAGCGGCCGCCGGCGGCGCGGGTTGCTGCTTGATGCCGACCAGGACCGGCTGCCGCAAGGTCGGGTTCGGGTAACTGCCGGCGAGATCGCCACCCGCAGGACCGGTCGAGGGTCCGGTGTCGCCGTTGCTCCAGGAGTACATCGCGCGCGGACACATCCACCCGCCCGAGCCGCGGGCCAAGCGTGGCGACCGCGATGCCAGGTTCCCACGCGCGAGTATGCTGGCGGGCCGTAGGCGTCCACGCAAGGAGCAGCGCCGTGAGCAAGCTCGCAGGGATCGCAGCAGGTGTCGCAGTCGGCGTGCTGGCGGTCGGCGTGCCCGTCGCGAGCGCCGCCAATGCGGTGAAAATCGGCACCAACGGCGCGCAGCCCGTGATCGCTGTCGACAGCTCTGGCGTCGGGCACATCGTGTGGGAGGACCGAACGACCGGCGGCGTGCAGTCCTGCAACGTCCCGGCCGGCGCGACGACCTGCACCGCTGCACTGCTCTCCACGCCCGTGCTGCAGGCCGGCGGCGTCGGAACGCTCAACATCTTCGCCCCGACGCCATCGCACGTGCTGGTCTACGGCTCCGCGACCGGCTGCAACGGGCCGACCTCACCGCTCTACTCGCTGCTGCAGTACGACTCGACCGACGGCGGCGGCTCCTTCGCGGCCACCTGCCGTACGGGGGCGCTGGGGGCCGGCGTCACGCCGACGCGCGGCAAGAACTGGCTCGACACGACCGGGCGCTTCATCTCCGGTGGCGGGGCCGCAAGCGGGCTCTTCGTCCTCGGCATCGACCCTACCGGCGACATCACCGACAACCAGCAGGACCCCTCGCACCAGATCTTCTCGACCGAGAACTTCTACGACGTGTCGACTGCCGTCGGCGGCAGCGGCGCCGGCTCCTACCTCGTCGCGGCGGCGTACTCACTGAGCTCCACCCAGCCGGGAATCGTCTACTCGGTCTTCAATCAGCCGCCCGACACGTCGAGCACGGCCGACCTCGGCGATGCGACGAAGTGGACGACCGGGCTGTCGCTCGCGGGCACCCAGAACACGATCGACCCGCCCGACCTGATCTCCGGTCCGAGTGGCCTCTTCATCGTCTACCACGATCAGCACACGGTCGGCAACGACTCGGTCGGCGTGGCGAAGTTCGATCCGGCCACCCGTCGCTTCGGCGCGGCCCTGCGGGTCGAGGGCGACGCGAGCGACACGAGCCAGACCCTCGACGACGCCTTCCAGGACCCGTCGGGTCGCCTTCACCTGATCTGGGACGGCACGACGGGAACGCGGTACGCCGTCTCGACCGATGGCGGGAAGAGCTTCTCGGCGCCGGTCACGCTCACGACCGACAAGCCGATCTTTCGCGACTTCGCGACGGCTGCCAACGGGAACGGCTGGATCGTGTACATCGGCGACACCGACAACGCCAACTCGGTGCAGCTGATTCCGATAACGCAGTCGGGCGCGGCCAAGACGACGACCGTCACCACCCCCGGCGCGTCGATCGGCTTCGGCGTTCCGAACACCTGTGTGCAGCCCGGTTCGACGTTCAAGGTCACGCTCAAGTGGAAGCGCCAGAAGCGCAAGGGCAACCTCTTCGTGAAAGTGACGCGGGCGGACTTCTACATCGGCGCCAAGGTCGCGAAAATCGACAAGCGGGCGCCGTTTGTGCAGACGCTCAAGGTCACCGCGAGCGCCAAGCGCGGCTCGAAGATCACGCTGCGTGCGCGCGCATTCATCAAGGTCACGCACGGCAAGGTCCCCAAGAAGTCGATCAAGTCGTCAATCAACGTGTGTGCCTGAGCGGCCCCGCGCGGCGTGCGGCGATACCGTTCCTGCAATGGCCCTCACCCCGGATGAGCGCCTGACGATCGCGCCGCTCGTCGGCTGGTGACGCCCGGGACTCTTCTCCAGCACGCAGGTGTCCCACCTCCGTGCGGGGAAGGCCAGCCTCGTGAGCAACCCTCGCGGAACCGCAGCAATCCAAGGGCATCCGACTCGCCAGGACGCGACTGGCAAACCCGGCCGCTACTCGCTGGTGCTGACGGCGACCGCCGGGAGCCAGAAGAGCTCCGATACGGCAGCGCTGACCGTCAAGCGCTGAGCGTCACACGACTCCCTCGCGACAACCGTCCGGAGCGGCAGCGAAACAACGGCACGTGCCGACATTCAGGTGTAGTGTCAGCCCGACCCGAAATCGGGCGGTCCTGGATCCTCTGAATCCGCAGTCGTGCCGGACGTCGTCCGGCCGGTATCGGGCCGAAGGCGAGGCGAGCACAGACGTGCACAACGGCCGCACCCGATCGATCGCCACGGGATTCGCACGCTCGCGCGCCGCGGTGCCCAAGGCGCTGTGCCTCGCGGCGGTGCTGCTGGTGTGGGGGCCGTCGCCGGTCTCGGCGGCGCCGTCGGCGCCGCGCGCGGCCTATTCCACTCCGGGCTACAAGGGCACAAGCAAGCCGGTGCCGACGGTCGCGGCGCCCCTGCCGAAGCCGGTGCTCCTGTCGGCGGCCGGGCGTGCTCCCGACGTGCTCGTCGACGGTGCGGGCACGTCGCACATCGTCTGGATCAGCTCGACGCCGGGGGCGGCGGACGCGGTGCACTACTGCCGCCTGCCACGCGGGGCGGCGACGTGTGACATCGCCTTGGCTCTGGTGCCGCAGAAGGACTACGGGGACGGGGACGACCCGTCCTTCAACGCGTCCAGCGGCGCGCGGATCGTCCAGATCGGGCAGCAGCTCGTCATCGTCGACTACCGGTACCCGACGTCGTATCCGAAGCCGGACGGCTCGTCGGTGTCCACGACCGCGCTTGAGTGGGTCAGCGAGGACGGCGGGGTGAGCTTCACCGGGCCCGGGCTGGTCGGCAACCAGCCGATCGCCGGCGGCGTCGTCGGCTTCGGTCCGCCGAACGACCCGCGCGTCCTCACCGTCACCGCCGGCACGACCGGCGGCACGTATGTTCAGGCGCTCACCCCCGGCCAGTTCACCAGCGCCAGCGCGAACCTTGGGCAGGACGGCGTCGACCAGGCCTACAGCGGCAGCCTCGCCCTGGACGGCGGCCTCCCGGTCGTCGCGTTTGCCGACCTGGGCAACCACAGCCTCGTCCGGCGCTGGACCGGAGTCGGGTCCGCGGGTGATGCGTCCACGTGGGGTGCGGAGACCGTCATCGCGGGCGACGAGCCGAAGCTCGCCGGCGGCCCCGGCGGACTCTTCCTCATGAACCGCCCAACCCCGAACGGCCGCTACGCCGTACGCCGCCTGTCTGGCGGCTCGGCCGGTCCACCGCAGGCGATCTCCGACGCGGCCGACCCGGAGTACCGCGCGTTCGCCGAGACCGCGTCCGGTGGCCTCGTCGCCGGGTGGGAGTCCCGCGGTGGCGACCATCCCGGTGTGACAATTCGCGCCTCCTCCGACGGTTCGAGCTGGTCGGGAACCGAGCGGCTCATCGACGGCCGCGACAACGGGCAGCTCAGCCTCGCCGCGGCGGGCGACGGCGGCGGGATCGCGGTCCTGAACCACACCGGCGGCATCAACGCCGACGGGCAGATCGTCGCGACCGCGTACGGCAGCCGCGCCCGGACCGGCCTGCCGGGCATCGCCGGCGTCCCCGGCGGCGGAGACCCGGCCGCGAGCACGAGCTGCCAGACCGTTGCGTTCGGCGCCGCGCGGATCACGGGCGAGCTCGGCTGCTTCCTCCACGGCAGCGGCGCCTACTCCGCCGACGTCGTCTCCGACGGGACGCTCTCGTTCAACGGGCTGAAGATCGTCCCCGACACTGGCGTGCAGATCATCATCGACCCCCACGCTCACACATTCGACACGACGGGGCAGGTCACCGTCCTCGCCGAGGGCGCCGGACTGAGCGTGACGCTCTGGCACGGCGAGATCCACGTCAGGCTCCCAACTGCCTCAGCCGAGACCGACCTCTTCAACTTCGACATGAGCAAGTTCGCGGCCGATCTGGACGGGTTCCCGATCGACGCGAAGATGGACGTCAAGCTCACCGCGACGGGTGTGCGGATCCCGGTCGACCTCAAGCTGCCGGCGGTCTTCGGCGGTATCACCGGGCATGCCGAGATGGTCGCCGACAGCTCGCGCGGCCTGCACGTCGACAACCTCGCGATTGCGATCTCCAACGCCCCGATCGGGCCGCTGCTCGCGGACTTCGCCATCAGTTACCAGGCGAAGGACGACGTCTGGCTCGGCAGCGGGAAGCTGCGCTTCCCTCCGCAGCCGGCCGGGCTCGAGCTCGCCGCCGACGTCGCGTTCGCCCGCGGCCACTTCACCAAGGGCGACATCGACATCAAACCGCCCGGCTACGGGCTGCCGCTCTTTACCGATGTCTACCTCAATGACATCAAGGGCGGCCTGCAGTTGGAGCCGAAGACGGTCATCAACGTCGGGGCCGGGGTCGGCGCGATCCCGATCGGGACACCCACGAACTTCCATCCGCAGGTCGCAGGTTCGAATCCTGCCGGGGGCATCATGAACAGCCTGGAAATAAGGCTGTTCGCCGGGACATGTTTGATCTTCGCGCGATCTTGACCTAGGATCTTGTCCTCCAGCGGCCCAGCATCGGCGCCGCGAGGGCAGGGCATCAGCTCCGTCCGAATCGCCACGAAGGAGCGCCAAGATGCCACGAGCGATCACGGGCCATCTCCGCATCGAGGAGCGCAAGAGCGGTCGCGTATGGGTTGCAAAGTACGCGCGCGCTGAAGGCGGGACGACGCGGAAGGTGCTCGGCCCAGCCTGGGTGAAGCACAGCGGCCGGACCACGGAGCGCGGCGCAGCTGTCTGGCGGGTCGCGAACGGGCCCAAGCCGGACGGCCACCTCTCGCCCCGGGATGCGCAGGCCGCGCTCGACGATCTCCTGTCCCGCGAACGGGCAAAGCCGATCAGCGCGCGGCCACGCGTCGCAGGCCGGACCTTTGGTGACGCCTGCCGGGCGTATCTGACCTATGCGGCCAGCGAGCAGGAGCGGCCGGTCGCCGACTCGAC
>JBBRFO010000009.1:0-42448 GCA_038224135.1 Solirubrobacterales bacterium | reverse complement strand
ATCTCGGCCGGCCTGCGATTCTCTCCAGTACCGCGAATAGCGCTGATATCCAGCGCTATTCCGAGTGCCCCCGCTTGGAATCGAACCAAGAACCTTCGGATTAAGAGTCCGCTGCTCTGCCAATTGAGCTACAGGGGCGGGCCGCGCGGCGGATCCGGGGACCCGCGAGCGGAGGCGAAGTGTAGTGGGTGGCGGGTGGCCTCAGCCGCCGGGGGTGGTGGTCGTCGTCTTGGCGGGCACGGTCGTCGTGGACGGCGCCGTGGACGATGACTTCTGCCGCTGAACCTGCTTGGCGGCGGCGCTGAGATTCGCGTTGTCGATCTGCTTGCGCTGCGCGTTGATCGTGTTCTGGATGATCTTGCGTTGCCGCTTGGGCGCCAGGGCGAGGGCGCGGCGCTCTGCGAGTTCGCTCTGGCGCGTGTTGCCGTCGTTGTAGGCGAGGACGGCCAACTGACTGAACAGGCCCGAGCTCGGTCCGCGGCCGTCGATCTCGGCCTGCAGCGCCTGCACGGCGGCGCGTGAGTCGTTGAGGCCGTTGGCCCCGTACGCCTGCACCATCAGCGCCGCGACGCCGTCGTCGATCTTCTTCGGATTCAGCGCCAGGTACTTCTGCCAGGAGACCGACGCGCCCTGCAGCAGATCCTGGCCCTTGGCCGTGTAGCGGTTGTTGTTCTGGTCGTAGCCGACGATCGACGCCTGCTGGAACTGCGCCCGCGTCAGCTGGGCGATCGGGCCCGGGCTCTTGGGGTTGGCGGCGACCTGCGTGCGCAGCGCCGTGACCTTCTTGTCGTAGGCCTTGGTGTCGACCGAGCCGCTGCCGTTACCGCCGTTGACGGCATCCAGCAGACCACCACCGGTGGCGCCACCGATGCCGAAGAACACCAGTCCGCCGCCCATCAGGACGGCCAGCGTGAGGTACACGGCCTGGACGCCACGACGGCGCCGCTTGCCACGAAGGTCGAACAGCATGCGCTCAGGATACGGGGGTCTGGTCGCCCGTGGCGTCACCACGGGCGTCATCGGAGACCTCGTGCGCATCCCCGTCGACATCGCCGTCGTCATCGTCGTCGTCGTCGTCCCACCAGCCGCCGAACCGGCTGGCGACGGTCTCGCCACGCGGGCGCATGATCCAGGCCAGCCCGATGCTCAGCTCGTAGAGCAGCACGAGCGGCAGCATCGTGATCAGCATCGTGACCGGATCCGGCGTCGGCGTCGCGACGGCGGCGACGATCGACAGCACCAGGATCACGTACCCCTGGCCCTTCCAGAGCTGGCGCACCGTGACGATGCCGGCTCGCGTCACGGCGAGCACGCCGACCGGGATCTGGAACGTCAGACCCGTCAGCGCAAGCACCAGGATCACGAACCGGTAGTAGTCCTTCGCCTGGATCAGGATGTCGAAGCGGTCGCTGTTGAAGTTCTGGAGGAACCCGACGGCCCGCGGCAACGCGATGAAGTATCCGAAGGCAACGCCACAGACGAACAGCACGGGCACCATCGCCATCAGCGGCAGCGCGACCTTGCGCTCGCCGGGCCGGAACGCCGGTAAGACGAACGCGTACAGCTGGAACAGCAGGAATGGCAGCGCGAGCAGCAGCGCCGCGTACGCCGCGACGGTGATCGTCGCCGTGAACGGCTCCGCGACGCCGGTCGTGATCGGACGGCGACCGGTGGCGGTCGGCGTGGACGCCGCAGCAGCGGCGACCCGCACCGTGGCCGCCTTGAGCTGACGCGAGGCCAGCGCGGCCTGTGCGCGGTCGGCCGCTGCGACGCCCGGAGTCGCCGACAGGCGCGCCAGTGACTGATCAACGCCGCGCAAGGCCGGCGCCAGGGCGGCCATCGCGCGACCGACCTGCTTCTGGAACGTCGCCGCCTGCGCCAGCGGGTCGCGGCTCTTCTTCGACGACTTCTGGCTCTTCTCGAGCGGGCGGTTGGCGATCTGGAGGATGTGTCCGTTCTGCCAGTAGCAGAAGCTGAACAGCACGACCAGGACGCCGATCGACACGATCAGCCGGCTGCGGAGTTCGTCGAGATGGTCGACGATCGACAGCCGCTGTTCGTGGCCGATCGGCCTGACGGCGGGCATGGCTCCGATCAGCCGTCGGTGCGCGCCGGGTCCTCGGCGTGCGAAGCGTCCGGCGCGGGTGCGGGAACTGCCGGCATCACCGGGGCGGGCTCAGCGGGCGTGGCGACCGGTGGCTGAACCGCGGCCGCGGCGATCGCCGCCGGCTGCGGATCTTCGGCGTCGTCCTTGGCGTCCTTGTTGCCGCCGGTGATCCCGTCCTTGAACTCGCGCATCCCCGTCCCGAGCTGCTTGCCCAGGCCGGGCAGCCGCTTGGGACCGAAGACGAGCAGCGCGATCAGCAGGACGATGCCGAGCTCGAGCGGGCCGGGAGTCATGCCTCCAGGGTACCGCGCCGGGCGGCGTGGCCAGCCGTTTTGCGCGGTATCCGTACCGTCCGCACCTTTTTCGTCCAGAGGGTGTTCAAGCAGGTGCCATGGGACGCCGATGCTGCCCCAAGGAAGAGGACACCATGCCGCACGATCACGACAACCACCACGATCCGCACCTCGCCGAGCTCCTCGACGGGATTCCGGCGGGGCGCGCGCATGCCGCGCGCGAGGCCGCGCTCGCAGAGGCCGCCCGTGACCTGACGCAGTGCGGCGCCTGTGGCAGCGACCTCGTCCAGCCGCTCGACTGGCAGGATGCCGGCCGCCACCACTGGCGCCTGGTCCTGCGCTGCCCCAACTGCGAAGCGACGGGCACGGTCGTCGTCGAGGACGAGCTGGTCGACTTCTACGACGTCGAGCTGGAGCGCGGTTCGGCGCGGCTCGCCCGCGCCCTGTCTGACATCGTCCACGAGCGCATTGCGCGCGAGGTCGCGTGCTTTGCCGACGCGCTGCGCGACGACCTCATCCTGCCCGAAGACTTCTGACGCCGCCCGTCGGCAGCGCCCGGCTTCAGCTGTAGCGCAGCACGACGCCGTCAGCGACGAGCTCGAGTGCGGTGCGGCGCTCGTCGTCCAAGGCGGGAGGCAGCTCGCGCTTGGCGTCGGCGACCAACTCGAGCGCCATCGCCCGCGCATCGTCCAGCGCCCCGGTCGCAGCGATCGCGTCACAGACCTGCTCGGCCTGCTCGGGTGTTGTGATGCCGCGCGGGTCGAGCTGCTCCAGGTCGACGCTGCGCCGGCGGGCGATGATCAGCGGCAGCGTGATCGTCCCGTCGAGCAGGTCGGTCCCGCGATGCTTGCCGGTCCGCGACGCCGGGCCGGCGACATCGAGGACGTCGTCGAGCAGCTGGAAGGCCAGGCCGATGCCACGCCCGAACCGGCCGAGCCCGTCCGACGCCTCGCCGACGGCGAGCGCTCCGAGCACGCATGCGGCTTCGAACAGCCGCGCGGTCTTGAGCTCGCAGCGACGCAGGTAGCGGTCAACGGAGATTCCCGCGTCCCAGGCGTCGGCGCGCTGCGCGAGTTCGCCGCGGGCAAGCGCCGAGCACGCGTCGCTCAGCGCCCGGAGCGCGGGAACGGGATCGATCTGGCCTGGATCGGTCAGCGCCGTGAACGCCTGCGCGAACAGCAGGTCTCCGGTGGCGATCGCGAGGTCCGGTCCAGCCGCGGCGACGACGGTCGCACGACCGCGGCGCAGGCTCGCCGCGTCGAGCACGTCGTCGTGGACGAGTGTCGCGCTGTGGACGAGTTCGACGGCGGCGCCGGCGCGGACGAGCGCGTCGGCCTGGCCGTCGTCAGCCGGCGGACCGGCCGACAACAGGACGAGCAGCGGACGTAGGCGCTTGCCGCCGGCGTCGATCGTGGCCCCCGCGTGCTCGGCGAGCAGCGCGCCATGATCTGCCGTGGCCGCTCGCAGGCGCTCCTCGATCCGTCCCATCAGCGCCGGCACGTGCGGACCGCCCGCCCGCACCAGCTCGGCCGTCTGCGTCTCCGGCGTGACGGCCGGCGTGCTCACGCCGGCTTGCGACCGGCGTGGATCGCGATGATCCCGCCGGCGGTCAGGAGGTAGCGGACGTCCTCGAGCCCGGCGGCGGACAGGCGCTGGGCCAGCTCGTGCGGGCCGGGGAAGCGCTTGACCGAGTTCGGCAGGTAGGTGTATGCATCGGCGTCACCGGCGACGCGGCCGATCAGCGGGACGACGCGGTCGAACCAGGCGCCGTAGAAGGTCGACAGCGGAGGCCTCGTCGGCGTCGTGATCTCGAGCACGACGACGCGCCCGCCCGGCCGCGCGACCCGCGTCATCTCGCCCAGGCCGCGATCGAGATCGCTGAAGTTGCGCGCGCCGAAGCCGACGGTGACCGCGTCGAAGCGGTCGTCCTCATAGGGCAACTCGAGCGCGTTGGCCCACTCCCACGTCAGCTGCGCGGCCTTTCCGCGCGCCAGTTCGAGCATCTGCTCGGAGAAGTCCGATCCGATAACGACACCCGTCGGGCCGACACGACGTGACAGCTCGATCGCCAGGTCGCCGGTTCCGGTGGCGACGTCGAGCACCGTGTCACCGGGGCCGACGTCGGCGAGGTCGGCGGCCCGGGTGCGCCAGCGGTGGTGCATGCCGGCCGTCATGACCGAGTTCATCCGGTCGTAGACGCCCGCGATCCGGTCGAACATCGCGCGGACCTGCGGCTCCTCGAGCGTGCCGGTGGACGGCCCCGTGGTCATGCCGTCAAGGGTAGAGGCCCGCGCCTCAGCGCAGGCTGGCGAGGAACGTGACCATCTGCTGGAACTGCACCGGCGAACTGGACTGCAGCCCGCGGAAGGACGGCATCGGCGCCGTCGGGTTGACGAGCGTGCGCTCGATCGCCTGGCGCGGCAGGCGGGCGCCGATCTTCGTCAGGTCCGGTCCGGGTCCGGCATTGCCGTTCTCGCCGAACTTGTGGCAGGCGCCGCAGCCGGATTGGGCGACCACCTGCTGGCCCTTGAGGAACGTTGACGTGGCCGCCGGTCCCTGCGCGACGACGTTGGCGGGCGGCTTGATGTTCAGCTCCTGCGGCGGGCCCGCCGACGCGCCGAGGTAGGTCAGGAAGCCCATCGCGCCGATCGTCAGGATGCCCGCCGTCGTCGCGATCGGACGACGCTCAGGACGACGCTCGGGCCCGCGATCGTAGAACGGCAGCAGGAACAGCAGGATCATGCAGATCGTCGGCACGCCGATCGTCGCCAGCGGCACGAGCGCCGGCGGCTTGATCACGCGGAGGAGCTCGAAGAGGAAGAAGAAGTACCACTCCGGGCGCGGCGTGTAGGTGGTCGTCGTCGGATCGGCCTTCGGGCCGAGTTCCGCGCCGAGCACGAGCGACATCGTGATGATGATCGCCATCACGACGATGGCCATCATGCCGTCCTTGGCCACCGCGTACGGGAAGAACGGCTTGCCCTGCGACTTCAGGATCCCGTATTCGCGGAGGTATTCCTCCTTCTGCTGCTTGTTCATGTGCGGACCGGCTCCTCACGCAGATCGTCGGACAGCTTGGCCTTGATCCACGGCGGGGCCGTGGTGCCGAGCTTGGCGACGAGGTACAGGTGGAAGCCGATCAGCGCAGCGATCAGGCCGGGAATCAGCAACATGTGGATCGCGTAGAAACGCGAGAGCGTCGTGGCGCCGAAGTACGGGCCGGCGCGCAGGAACTCCGAGAGGTACGGGCCGACGGCGGGACCCGTGCCGTTGATGTTGACGCCGACGATCGACGCCCAGTAGGAGCGCTGGTCGAACGGCAGCAGGTACCCGGTGAACGACATCGCCATCGTCAGGATCAGCAGGACGACGCCGATGATCCAGTTGAGCTCACGCGGGTACTTGTAGGCGCCGAAGAAGAACGTGCGGGCCATGTGCAGGAAGACGAAGATCACCATCACCGACGAGCCCCACTTGTGCATCCCGTGCACGAACTCGCCGAGGAAGACCTCGTTGTTGATGTTGCGGATCGACTCGTACGCGCGCGTCGCCGACGGGTCGTAGTACATCGCCAGGAAGACACCTGTCACGGCTTGGCTGAGGAACGCGAACATCGTCGCTGAGCCGAGCGTGTAGAACCAGTTGGTGCCCTTGGGCACCTTGCGGAACATGCCCCAGCGAGCGGCGGGCGACAGCGACGTGCGCTCGTCGACCCAGCCGATCAGCGATGCGCCGGCCTCCTGGCCGTGCTCGATCGGGCCCTTGGGGGCGTACTTCTTCCCGGGCCGCTGCGGCTGCGGGATCGCCTTCGGCGGGAGCGGGGGAAGCGGAAGCTTGAGCTTGGGCATCGCGATCAGGTCCCGGGGAGCTTGCGCATCGAGGGCCGCGAGGGGTAGAGGAACTGTCCGACGCCGTCCAGCGGCTCGCCCGGATCGCGCGGAGAGAACCGCTCGAGCTCGCTGTTGACGGAGAAGCGGCGACCGAGCTCGACGGTGCCGTCGGGCCGCACGCGCGTGTAGAAGCGGTCCAGCGGGCGCACCGGCGGGCCGCCGGCGACCTTGCCGACGAAGTCGTAGACGCCGCCGTGGCACGGGCAGATGAAGCGCTGCGCGGCGGTGACGTAGTGCACCGGGCACCCGAGGTGCATGCACGACGAGGAGATCGCGATGATCTGGTTGTACTGATCGGACGGCTCGCTGTCGACGCGCGAGTTGCGCTTGCGCAGGTAGGCGATCGACTTGCCGGCGTCACCGATCCCGGCGTCGAGCGTGATCGTCCGCGGGACGTATGCGTTCTCGCCGAAGTCGTCGATCTTGCCCATCACCTGCCAGGGCTGGTCGAACTTCTCGAACACGGGGCCCAAGGCGAAGCCGATCGCTGGGAGAGCGAACGCCGAGGCCGCGACGGCGCCGGCCGTGTGCGCGGTCCCGGTCATGAACCGGCGGCGGTTGACGGTCTCGCCCTCGAACGCGCCCGGAATCTGGCGGTCGGCGGTGTATTTGGACTTTGGCGGCTTGCGATCGGGCACGAACACTCCAGCGGGATCCGGTCGCCTTACGACCGTGAATCGAGTTTATCGTCCGCTCGGGCTCTGATGACGCGCCGTCCCGTGCGGTTGGTCACCGTTCGACCACCTCGGTGCGGGCTCGGGCGGCATCGGCCGCCGTCATCAGGGCGCTCGCCGCGGCATCGTGGCCCTCACCGGCGGCAGTCGTGGCGCGCTCCCACTCGGGCGTCGAACCCCAGCCGATGGCGACGACCCCGGCCGCCCACGCGGCCTCGGCGAGCTGCGGATCCTGCGCGGCGCGGGCCTGGGCGGACAGCGCGATGACGTCGGCGAGGTCGCGCACGGCGTCGACGGCGCCGAGCGCCGCGAGGTCCGCCAGGCCAAGCGCATACAGGCGGTCGCCGGCGAGGATCGCCAGGTCGCGGTCGGTCGCATCGAGCAGCCGTGAGGAACCGCCGTGCAGCAGATGTCCTTCGCGCGCGGCTTCGATGACGAGCGCGAACGCGTCAGGATCGCCGGCGGCGACCGGTCCGGCGGCCGCCAGCGCGCCGAGGCCGGGATCGTCGACGGCGACTCGGGGAGCGGCCAGCAGCGCCTGCTCGAGCAGCCCTCCCTCATCGGCGATGCGCGACCCCAGCCGCTCGAGCGTCGACATGGTCGAGCTGCTCACGCGACCTCCGCGAAGGCGACGGCCGCTGCCTCGATCGTGCGATCGATGTGGTCCTGCGTGTGGGCGAGCGACGGGAACCACGCCTCGAACTGCGACGGCGGCGGATAGACGCCGCGCGCCAGCAGTTCGCGGCACCATCGCGCGTGACGGTCCAGGTCACACGCCTGCGCCTCGGCGTAGTTCGTGACGGGCTGCTCGGAGAAGAACACCGTCAGCAGACCGGTCGTCATCGAGACCTGGACCGGCAGCGATCCGGCCGCCTCGCGCAACCCGTCGGCCAACGTCGCGGTGGTCGCATGCAGGCGCAGATACGCCTGCTCGTCGAGCTGCGCGAGGGTCGCGAGACCGGCTGCGACGGCGAGCGGGTTGCCGCTCAGCGTGCCGGCCTGGTAGACGTCGCCGGCCGGCGCGATGTGCTCCAGCAGCTCACGCGAGCCGCCGAAGGCGGCCGCCGGCAGTCCGCCGCCGACGATCTTTCCCAGCACGGTCAGGTCCGGCGTCACGCCGGTCAGCTCCTGGGCGCCGCCGGGCGCCACACGGAAGCCGCTGATCACCTCGTCGAACACGAGCAGCGCGCCGCTGCGGGTCGCGCGGTCGCGCAGCAGCTCGAGGAACCCCTCGGCCGGCGGGACAAGGCCCATGTTGGCCGGGTACGGCTCGGCCAGAATCGCGGCAAGCTCGTGCTCGGCGGTCGCGGCGATCAGGGCGTCGGCGTCGTTCCACGGGACGACGATCGTGTGCGCCGCGGCGTCGGCCGGGACACCGGGACTGGATGGGATGCCCTGCGTCGCCAGGCCGCTGCCGGCCTGGGCGAGCAGTCCGTCGACATGGCCGTGGTAGGCCCCGGCGAATTTGAGGATCGTGGTTCGGCCCGTCGCGGCGCGCGCCAGGCGGACGGCGCTCATCGCGGCTTCGGTGCCCGACGAGGTCATCCGCACCATCTCGATGCCGGGGAAGCGGCGCGTGATCTCCTCGGCGAGCGTGACCTCACCAGCCGTGGGCGCACCGAACGTCGTCCCCAGCTCGGCGGCCGTCGCGATCGCGGCGAGCACGCCGGGCTGCGCGTGGCCGAGGATCAGCGGGCCCCACGAACACACGTAGTCGATGAACGTGTTGCCGTCGACGTCGGTCAGTTCGGCACCGGCGCCGCGGTCGATGAAGATCGGGTCGCGCCCGATCGCACGCATCGCGCGGACCGGCGAATTGACGCCGCCGGGCAGGTACTGCAGCGCGCGGCCGTAGAGCTCGGCCGATCGCGTGTCGCGGAGCGAGATGCTCATGCGTCAGACGCCCGCGTGCTCGCGCTCCCAGTCGCGGAAGGCATCGGTGAAGTACAGCAGGCGGATCTTCTTGAACTCGGTGCTCGAGTAGAGCGTTGCGCGGTCGATGACCGGGAACTCGCCGGCGATCGTGTCGAGGATCGCGTCGCACTCCTCCTTCGAGCGGCCGTGCGCCATCGTGAAGATCTGGAACGGCCAGTCCTGGTAGGTCGGTCGCCGGTAGCAGTGCGAGATCCCGCGATAGGCGGCCATCTGCGGCCCGATCGCCTCGATCTGGTCCTCGGGGACCTGCCAGACGCCCATGCCGTTGGCGGAGAAGCCCGCGCGGCGATGGAAGAGGATCGCGGCGACGCGGCGCAGCAGGCCGCGGTCGGTCATCCCCTGCAGGTGGCTGAGCAGCTCGTCGACACCGATGCCCAGCTGGGCCGCGGCCGCGGCCCACGGCTCGGGCACGACCGGGATGTCCCCCTGGGTGGCGCGGATCACGTCGATGTCGAACGCGTCGTAGTCCTGGCGCTCGAGCTCGATCGGCGCCTGCTGCTCGCCCTGGGTCGACAGCGCCGCCGTGTCGCCCTCCATCTCGAGGTCCATCCGGATCTTGAACAGCTTCAGCGTCGGCAGCTGGCGGATCGACTCGGCGCCGGTGTTCGCCTGGAGGACGTCGAGCGTGCCCTGCAGGCCGAGCTTGGAATCCTCCTCGACGGCGAGCGTGAACCACATGTTGAACTCGTGGTTGCGCAGGTAGTTGTGCGAGACGCCCGGGTGCTCGTTGATGACCTTGGCGGCGCGCCAGGGGTGCTCAGGGTCGACCTTGGCGGCGACGAGCAGCGAGCCGTAGCCGAGCGCGCGGGTGTCGAAGATCGGCGTGACCTGGCGGATGATGCGGTCGTCGAGCAGGCGCTGGACATCGGCGAGGACCTGGTCCTCGGTGATGCCGGCCGCCTCCGCGACACGCAGGTACGGGCGCTCGTCGAGCGGGAACGAGCCCTGCATGAGGTTCAGCAGCTTGCGGTCGGCGTCGCTGAGGGGGACGGCGGCGCCCTCCTTGCGACTGCGGACCTTGGGCGGCGCGGTCATGTCTTCTGCAGCCATCGGGCAGCGTCCTTCGCGTGGTAACTGATGACGATGTCGGCGCCGGCACGCCGGATGGAGGTCAGGGTCTCGAGCACGACGGCGCGCTCGTCGAGCCACCCGGCAGCGGCCGCCGCCTTCACCATCGCATACTCGCCGCTGACGTTGTACGCGGCGATCGGCAGGCCGGTTGCGTCGGCGATCCGGCGGATCACGTCGAGGTAGGGCAGCGCCGGCTTGACCATGATCACGTCGGCGCCCTCGGCGACGTCGTGCAGCGCCTCGCGCAGCGCCTCGCGCGCGTTGGCCGGATCGAGCTGATAGGCGCGGCGATCACCGTGCGACGGAGTCGAACCGGCGGCTTCACGAAACGGTCCGTAGAAGGCCGAGGCGAACTTCGCGCTGTAGGCCATGATCGGGACCTCGCCGAAACCGTCGGCGTCGAGCGCCGCGCGGATCGCGGCGACACGGCCGTCCATCATGTCGCTCGGGGCGATGATGTCGGCGCCGGCGCGCGCCTGACTCACGGCGGTGCGCGCGAGCAGCTCGAGCGTCGCGTCGTTGACCACATGGCCGTCGGCGTCGAGCAGCCCGCAGTGCCCATGGCTCGTGTACTCGCACAGGCAGAGGTCGGCGATCACGAGCAGCTCGGGATGGGCCTCGCGGATCGCGCGGATCGCCCGCTGGACGATGCCGTCCTCGTCCCACGCGCCCGAGCCCTCCTCGTCCTTCTCGGCCGGGATGCCGAACAGCAGCACGGCCGGGATGCCGAGCGCCGCGACCTCGCCTGCCTCGCGGACGGCCCCGTCGACCGAGAGACGCGCGATGCCGGGCATCGCGTCGATCGCCACCGGCGCATCGATGTCAGCCTCGACGAACAGCGGCATGACGAGGTCGGCGGCCGACAGGCGTGTCTCACGGACGAGGTCGCGCAGGACCGGCGTGCGGCGCAGGCGGCGCAGACGTGTGGCGGGAAAGGCCATGCCCGAAGGATGGTACGCGGCGCGGCCGGGCGCGCCCGGGTCAGATCCTGCGCACCGCGAGGCGGGCGCCCGCCCCGTAGACGGCCGCCAGCAGCGCAAGGTGCGCAACCGGCAGCGCGATCGATCCGCCGGCACCGAGCCCACGGTCGAGCGCGTCGAGCGCGGGCTTGAACGGGAACAGCGCCGACACCGCGCGGAGCACGTCGAACAGCGTCGCGGAGACCGCGCTCGACGGGACGACCGCGAGGAACGCCAGCGGCAACGCGAGGGCGAACGCGAGCAGCGACGCCGCCTGCACGTCGCGGACGACCGAGCCGAGCAGGACGCCGAGCGCCCCAAAGCCGGCGCCACCCGCGACCAGCGCCAGCAGCCACAGCGGCAGCCGGCCCCAGTCCAGCGGCACGAACAGCCCGACCCCGGCCAGCAGCAGCGCCGCGACGACGACGCCGCACGCACCGGCGAGCACGGCCTTCTCCCCGAGCAACGCCGCGGGCCGGACCAGCCCGCGCAGCAGCCGGCGGAAGGTGTGGTCCTGGCGTTCGAGTGCGAGCAATCCGGCCGCGAGGAACAGCGTCACGAGCATCAGTGAGACGATCGCCGCGACGGCGACGGCGAAGATCTCCAGCGACGTGTGGCGACCGTCGACGACCGACCGCTGCACGCGCAGCGGCTCGGAGACCGTGCTCAGCAGCTGCCCCGAGAGGTCGAGGTTGTCGATCGCCAGCTGCGCGAACCGCGCGACGTCCTGCAGCCGGCGCCGCGCCGGTGAGGACGGCGGCAGCTGTGTCAGCGACGTGTCGACGATGTCGCGCGAGCGCTCGAGACCGAGCACCTTGAAGTGCTGGCCGAGGACGGCGAAGTCGCCGCCGTGGAGCAGGATGTCCAGATACCCGCCGGCGACCTGCGTCAGGCGACGGCTGAGCACGCGGTTTGCCGCCGCGACGCGGCTCGTGATCAGCGACTCGACGTAGCGCGACTTGATCGGGTCGCGCCCGTTGTAGATCACCTCGATCATCGGCCGCGCGCCGCCGCCGAGGTTGACCGCCGACTCGAGCTGCCGCGTGACGTCCGCCGGGATCACGATCGCGGCGACGACCTTGCCGTCGCGGACGAGGCGGCGCGCCTCCTCACGGGAGCGGACCTTGACCGGATCGATCGCGGCGAACAGCTGCTGCGCGTACCGGGCGGCGTCGACCGACTGGCTTCCGAGTTGCAGCGACGTCGCGCCGGGAGCAACCTCGTTGAGGACCGCGACGCGGGGCGTCGCCGGAGCGCGAGAGAGCGACAGGCCGATCAGCAGCGCGACCACCACGGGGTAGATCACGAGCGCCGCGACCAGCGCCGGCGAGCGGCGCAGGATCCGCAGGTCCTTGCCGAGCAGCCATCGCATCAGTGGCCGCGCTGCTCGAGAAAGGCCAGCAACGCAAGCTCGAAGTCGTGGTCGGCGCGGTCGGTGCCGGCGATCTGTGACGGCGGCCCGAGGAACAGCGCCTCGCCGTCGGCCAGGACCAGCACCCGCGATGCGTGCCGCCGCGCCTCGGCGACGTCGTGCGTCGTCACGAGAACGGCGGTCCCGGCTGCCGCCCGGGCCGCCAGGAACGACCACAGGCGCTCGCGCTGACGCGGGTCGAGCGACGCCGACGGTTCGTCGAGCAGCACGACGGCCGGGTCACCGAGCAGCCCGACGGCGACGTTGACGCGCTGGCGATTGCCGCCCGACAACGTCGCGACGAGATCCTCGGCGCGGTCGTGCAGTCCCGTCTCGGTCAGCATCCCGGCGACCCGTGCCTCGATCTCGCCGCCGCCGTCCAGCCGCGCGAACAGGCGCAGGTTCTCGGCGACGGTCAGGCGCCCGTAGACCGCCAGCTGCTGGGGCACCCAGCCGACGCGCCCGCCGTCCGCGCCACGCTGCACGACGCCGCTGTCCGCGTGCTGGGCACCGGCGAGGATCTCGAGCAGCGTCGTCTTGCCCGCCCCGTTGGGACCGATGACCGCGACGACCTCGCCGTGCGCCACATCGACGTCGACGCCGCGCAGGGCGGCGCGCTCGCCGAACCGCTTGGCGATGCCCGTGGCGCGCAGCGGCGCGACGCCGCCGGCAGGCTGATCGGCGTCACGTGGCACGGGCGGCAGGCTACTTGCGAGACTCCCCGACATGTCCCGGCAGGCGCCAGCGACGATCCTCTTCATCGGCGACCTCGTCGGCAGTCCCGGGCGCCGGACGCTGCTGAGCCTGCTGCCGGTGTTGCGCGAGCGGTACGACCCGACATTCGTGGTGGTCAACGGCGAGAACGTCGCCGGCGGCCTGGGCATCACCGCCAAGATCGCCGACGAGCTGCTCGACGCGGGCGTCGACGCGATCACGCTCGGCAACCACAGCTACCACCACCGCGAGGTCTACTCGTATCTCGACAGCGAGCCGCGGATCGTGCGGCCCGCCAACTACCTCGCCTCGCAGCCCGGGCACGGGACCTGCATCGTCGAGTCGGGCGGCGTGCGGCTCGGCGTCCTGAACCTGTCGGGCAACGTCTTCCTGCGGGCCGCCCGACCGGCCTTCCAGGAGGCCGACGCCGCCGCCGAGGCGTTCACGCGCGACGGCTGCGATCACATCCTCGTCGACATGCACGCCGAGGCGACGAGCGAAAAGGTCGCGCTCGGCTGGCACCTTGACGGGCGCGTCAGCGCCGTCGTCGGCACCCACACGCACGTGCCCACCGCAGACGCCCGCGTCCTCCCTCAGGGGACCGCGTACATCTCCGACGTCGGCATGACCGGCGCGCGCGGCGGCGTGATCGGGGTCAAGAAGGAGCAGGCGATCGAGTCGCTGATCACCCAGATGCGCGTGCGCTTCGATACCGCCGACGAGGATCCATGGCTGATGGGCGTCGTCATCCGCTGCTCGGCAGCGCTGCGGGCCGACGCGATCGAGCAGGTGCTGGAGCCGGCTCCGGCGTAGCAGCCGGCAGGCCGGCGCGGCCGAGCACGGCGACCAGGATCGCCGGCAGCGCCCACAGGACGTAGAAGTAGAACCAGTACTCGGTCGTCAGCTGCCAGGCGATCAGGACCGCGCCGCACAGCGCCGCCAGGCCCGCGAGGTCGTCGCGACGGCGGGCGAATGGCAGTCCGGCGGCCAGCCCGACGGCGAGCAACTGCATCAGGTTGCGGCCGGTGTCCCAGGCCCCGCCGTAGAGACCCCACACCGAGAACGGCGCCGTGCGGCCCGCCTGGTAGCCGATCGTGCGCTCCCAGAGCGTTCCCGGCGACGTGTGCGGCAGCACGATCAGAGCCGACAACCCGCCGACGAGAGCCGCGCCGGCGATGAACCGCAGCAGGCGCCCGGCGCGGTCCTGGGCCCGGCCGAGATCATGCGCGGCGAGCAGCGGCAGGACGGCGAGTGAGGCGAACTTGGCCAGGCCGGCCGCCGCGCCGAGTGCCCCGCGTGCCAGCGGGCGGGCGTGCGTCGCGAATGCCGCCAGCAGCAACGCCGCGGGCAACGCGTCGTTGGTCGCGGAGTTGGTCGCGAGCAGCGTGAACGGGTAGGCGAGCCACGCGTACGCGAGCACGACGCCGAGCCGCAGGCCGCCCATGCCGCGACCGACGACGAACGCCAGGCCGGCGCAGGCCAGGTCGAACACGGCCGCCGCCGCGTGCGCCGCGGGCAGGTCGTCCCAGTGTCCGTGCCACGGCCAGATCGCTTCGAACGGCGCGTAGACGAGGTAGGTCAGCGGCCCGTACGTGTCGCCGCGCGCGACGTCGGTCGGGAACCCGCCATAGATCGCGCGCCCGTGCTCCAGGCGATCCGCGCCGACGACGCTCGCGTAGCCGACGTCGATCACGTTGCCGTCGAGCGCGTTCAGCCCGACGCGCAGGCCGATGAGGAACAGCGCGCCGACCCCGAGCCATTGCCACGGGACGAGCAGCCTCAGCGGTGGCGGCTGGGCGTGGCCGAGCCCGATCGCCAGCAGCCTGACGAGCAGGTAGGCGAGCAGTCCGTCGGCGATGGGGACCGACGCGTCGAGGTTCGCGTCGTTGAACCACGCGTACGACGCGCCCAGGCCGGCGAGCGCGAGCAGATCCGCGTGCAGCCACTGCAGCGGGCGGCGCGGATCGACGAACGGCAGGACGAACAGCACCAGCAGCGTGATGAAGATCCACGGGTTGTTGACCGAGCGGCCGAACGCGCCCGGATATCCCCGGGCCATCGTCCAGGCCACCTGGGGGCCGGTCCACGCCTCGAGCACCGCGAAGGTCCGGCGGTCGACGTAGACCTGCGCGAGCTGCACGGACGGGTGTCCCCGGCGTGCGCGCGACCACAGGTTCACCTCCCAGCGGGCGGCGTCCTTGGCGCGCGTGTCCAGGTAGGACCCGCGGTGGGCGCGTTTGATCGCGGCGATCTTCCCCACCGCCAGGGCGACGCGCTCCGCGCGCTCGGGCCCGGTGGGAACGGACGCGGCGCCAGCCGGCGGCGGGCTCAGGACGGCGAGCAGGGTGACGGCGGCGAGCAGCGCCGCCGTCCTCACCGGCGGAAGCTCCAGAGCTTGTTGACGAGGAAGCTGAACGGCGTGACGGCGACGATCGCGACGGCCTGCGCCGGGACCTCCGCCACGCCGGCGACTTCGACGAGCGCGGTGAGCAGGCCCAGGCCGACGAGGAACGCGGCGCCGCTGACGAGCAGGAAACGCGCGGCCTGATGGTGCGCCGGCCCGTGCCCGGTCTGCATGCGGAACGTCCAGCGGCGGTTCCACAGGAAGTTGTTGGACACCGCGACACCAAATGCCGCCAACGCGGCGACGTGGTAGTCGAGACCCGCCCCATGCAGCGCAAGCGCGAAGACCGCGAGGTTGACGACGTAGCCGCCGGCGCCGACGACCGCGAAGCGCAGCAGCTGGCGCCAGGCGTCCGGGTCGCGCACGGCGATGCGCAGCCGAGAGGCCAGCGGCAGCACGACCGGCTGCGCGAGGGTTGCTGCCTCGTCGGTCATCGGCCCTCCAGGCTAGTGGCGGCGCTGGTCCTCAGCGCAGGATCCGCAGGCCGGCGTACTTCCCACCGGCGCGGCGACGAGCGCCGATGATCAGCCACAGCCCCACGCCGATCGCGACCGCCGACAGCGGCGGCGCCACGATCGCCAGCACGGCCAGCAGCAACGCCAGGCCCTCGGCATAGATCGGCAGCTGCGCGCGGGCCGCGTCGTCCAGCCGGCCGGCGGCGCCGTCGAAGACGCCGCGCGCGGCGGCGGCCGTGATCGCGCTGCACAGAATCCCCGCGGGAATCCCGGGCCACCAGGCGTAGTGGTCGCTCGCCAGGAATCCGGCGAACAGCAGCCCGCCCATGCCGAGCGCGAGGCCCTGTACCGCGGCCGCCGGGGCGGGGCGCTCCAGCTCGCCGCGAAGCAGCACCGCGCCGACCATCAGCACGGCCATCGCAATCAGCCACCAGTTGTGTTCGAGGAAGGCGAAGTCCGTGCCCTGGAAGTCGACGAGCACGTTCCCGCGGCCGGCTGCGCCGGCGACAAAGGCGGGCAGGAACGGGCTGATCCCGGCGGCCCCGGCCACGCCCATGCCCTGCAGGATGTCGATCAGGAGCTTCACGTCCGTCCGGTACCGTCTCGCCGGCCATGATCTCAGAGGACGGCGGTCGCGGGCCTCGCGGCACCACAGGGGGCGGTTCGTCCCCGTCGCGCGACCTGGAGCGTTACGCGAAGCTGTTCGCCTCGCGCACGCGGGTCATGACCTCGTCGGCGATGCGCGACCTGATGGCGATCACCGAGCGGCCAGAGGTGATCTCGCTCGCCGGCGGTCTGCCCGACACGTCGACGTTCCCGGCCGAGACGCTCGCCGCGGTCATGGCCGGCGTCGCGGCCGAGAACTCGGCCCGGGCGCTGCAGTACGGGCCGACCGACGGCATGCAGGCCACGCGCGAGACGATCGCGCGGGTGATGGCGGCCGAGGGCGCCGAGGTGCACCCGGGCGAAATCATCGTCACCACCGGCGGCCAGCAGGTGATCGACCTGCTGTGCAAAGCGCTGATCGATCCCGGCGACGTGATCGTCGCCGAGGGACCGACCTACCCGGGCGCCGTGCCGACGTTCTCGTCCTACCAGGCCGACGTCGTGCAGATCGGGATGGACGCGGACGGCATGCTGATCGACGAGCTCGAGGAGACGCTCGAGCGGCTCGAGCGCGAGGGACGGCGGCCGAAGTTCATCTACACCGTCCCGACGATCCAGAACCCGGCCGGCGTGACGATGTCGCTGCCGCGCCGGCGGCGGCTGGTCGAGGTCGCGCGCGAACGCGAGCTGATCGTGCTCGAGGACAACCCGTACGGCCTGCTGCGCTACGAGGGCGCACCGCTGCCGACGCTGCACGAGCTCGACGGCGGCCAGTTCGTCGTCTACGCGGGCACGTTCTCCAAGATCCTCTCCCCCGGGCTGCGCCTGGGCTGGGCCTCGGCGCCGCGGCCGGTGCTGGAGAAGCTCAACCTCGGCGCCCAGGCGGCCGACCTGTGTCCCTCGTCGTTCACGCAGATGTTCGTCACGGCCTACTTCCAGACCGGGCACTGGGAGCGCTACATGGACGAGCTGCGCGACCTGTACCGCAGCCGCCGCGACGTGATGCTCGACTCGCTGGCGGCGCACTTCCCGCCCGAGGCGACCTGGACGCGGCCGCAGGGCGGGCTGTTCGTGTGGGCGACGCTGCCGGACTTCCTCGACACGACCGACCTGCTGGCGCTCGCGCTCTCGCGCAACGTCGCCTTCGTCCCCGGCCGGGCCGCGTACCTCGACGGCCGCGGTGGATCGGCGATGCGGCTGAACTTCTCCGGATCGACCGAGGAAGACATCCGCGAGGGCATCCGCCGGATCGGCGAGCTCGTCCGCGAGCAGGTCGAGCTGTACGGCACGCTCACGGGCAGGCCGGCCACGAGCCCGCCGCCTGCGCAGGTCCCCGCCACCGACCTCGCAGACGTCGTCGCGCTGCCGCGCCGCGATCGCGACACGCGCCGCCAGGACGCCACCTGATGCGCGTCGCCGTGTTGATGGGCGGGCGCTCGCTGGAGCGGCAGGTCTCACTGAAGTCCGGATCGCGCGTCGCCGAGGCGCTCGCGCATGCCGGACACGAGGTGACCGGCATCGACGTCGGGCACGACCTTGTCGCGCGCCTGCGCGCCTGCGATCCGCAGATCGCGTTCATCGCGCTGCACGGCCGCGACGGTGAAGACGGCACGGTCCAGGAACTGCTGGACGCGCTCGGCGTTCCGTACACCGGATCGGGCCCTGCGGCCTGCGCGATGTCGTGGGACAAGGCGCTCGCCAAGCACCACCTGCGATCCGCCGGGATCCCCACGCCCGACGCCCGCGTCTTCAGCGAGACCGCGCTGAAGGAGCTCGGCGCCGCCGACGCGCTCGCGGACGTCGCGCAGAGCCTCTCGTTCCCCGTCGTCGTCAAGCCCACGGCCCAGGGCAGCGCGCTGGGGATCCGGATCGCCAAGCAGCCGAGCGAGGTACCGGGCGCGCTGATCGCCGCGTTCTCCTACGGCGACCGCGTGCTGCTGGAGCGTCACGTCGCCGGGCGCGACCTGGCCGTGTCGGTGCTCGGCGGCGAGGCACTGCCGGTGGTCGAGGCCACCCCCGAGGGCGACGTCTACGACTTCGAAGCCCGCTACACGATCGGCGCGTCGACCTTCCGCTGTCCTGCCGACATCCCCGAAGCGACGGCGATCGAAGCGCAGCGGCTCGCCGTCGCGGTCTTCGAGCTGCTGCAGCTGGAAGGCTGCGCCCGCATCGACCTGCTGCTCGACGAGGCCGGGGACCTCTGGGTGCTCGAGGCGAATGCCGTCCCCGGATTCACTGACACGAGCCTGCTCCCCCAGGCCGCCGAAGCGGCCGGCATCAGCTTTGCGCAGCTCTGCGAGCGCATGCTCGAGCTGGCGCAGGGCGCGTAGCCCTCCGGCGCTACTCGTCGCTCGCGAAGTCTTCCGGCGAGACCTGGTCGAGGAACTCCTTGAAGCGATCGACGACCTCGTCCTGCTCCTCGACCTCGTGCTCGAACTCGATCGCCGACTCGGCGATGACCTCCTCGGCGGCGTAGATCGGGGCGCCGCTGCGGACGGCCAGCGCCAGCGCGTCGCTCGGGCGCGAGTCGATCTCGATCTCGCGGCCGCCCGCGCTGAGCGTGATCGTCGCGAAGAACGTGTTGTCGCGCAGCTCGGTGACCGCGACCTGCGTGCACTTGGTCTCCACCTCGCCGAGGATGTCGACGAGCAGGTCGTGCGTCATCGGTCGCGGCGTGCTCGCGCCCTGGAGGCGCATCAGAATGGCGGCCGCCTCCGGGTGCCCGATCCAGATCGGCAGGAACTTGTTGCTGTCCACGGCCTTGAGCAGCACGATCGGCTGTTTGCCGACCATGTCGAAGCTCACGCCGTAGATGACCATCTCCTGCACGTACGGGCTCCCGAGAAGATGCTGGGCCGGTTCCGCTTCGCAGGATAGACCCCGTAGCGGGCGGGGCAGCGATTCGTCGCGATCGTCGCAGCGTCCGGCCTGGTCCCGAACTGACCCGCCCGTTCACGCGTGCGCCAGCCGCCCGTCTTCGACAGGTCACGACGCCTGTGACAGCAGGACGGCCACGACCACGCCGTGCATGGTCCAAGCGGCAGTGCGAACCCACGAGGCGCCGACCAGTCGGCGCACCGCGACGGGATCAAACCCGGCGGCGAGGTCCCGGTGGCGCGGCACGACGAGCAGAAACGTCGCCGCCCAGGTGAGGATCGCGAGCGCAAGACCCGCCAGGACGAGGGTCGCGCTCGTGCCCCGGGGCTGATCGACGACGAGCCACGCAGATGTCGCGAGTTCGGCCGCCATCGCCGGCAGGACGACGAGCGTCGTGCGGTCCGAGTGACGCGCGTGGTAGGCGATGAAGCGATCGGCCCCGACCTCGGCGAACAGCGGGTAGTGGACGACCTGGACGAACCAGTGCAGTCCCGCCATGAACCAGGTGGCCGCGGCGCACGTGATCAGCACGGTCACCGCCGTCACGGGCCGATGTCCCCGTTGCGCACCGCTTCGGCGCGCTCGCTGATCGCCTGGCGTTCGGCGGGTTCAATACGTGCGAGGTTCTTGAGCTGCAGCCCCATGCGCGGGTTGTTCGCGAGCAGCGCCTCATGCTGGCCCAGGAAGTCCCAGTACAGGGTCGTGAACGGGCAGGCCGTCTCACCGATGCGCTTGGCGGGATCAAAGCGGCAGCTGGGGCAGTGGTTGCTCATGCGCTGGATGTACTTGCCGCTGGCCACGTACGGTTTGCTGGCCATGAGGCCGCCGTCGGCGTACTGGCTCATGCCCAGCGTGTTCGGCAGTTCCGCCCACTCGACGGCGTCGACGTAGACACTCAGATACCAGTGATGCACCTGCTTGGGCTCGACGCCGAGCAGCAGCGCGTAGAGGCCGGTCACCATCAGCCGCTGGATGTGATGGGCGTATCCGTGCTCGAGCGTCTGGCCGATGGCGTCGCCCAGGCAGGCCATCGAGGTCTCGCCGGTCCAGTACCAGGCCGGCAGGTCCTCGCCCGCGCCGAGCGCGTTCGTCTCCGCGTACTGCGGCATGCAGCGCCAGTAGATGCCGCGCACGTACTCCCGCCAGCCCAGGACCTGGCGGATCAACCCCTCCACCGCGGCCAGCGGCGCACGACCGTCGCGCCATGCGGCTTCGGCGGCGGTGATGACCTCACGCGGGTCCAGGAGCTTGAGGTTCATCGCAGCCGAGAGGTGCGCGTGGAAGAGCCACGGCTCGCCGCCCCACATTGCGTCCTGCCAGTGCCCGAAGTGCTCAAGGCGCTCGTCGATGAAGGTGGCCAGTGCCTGCTGCGCCTGCTCACGGGTGACCGGCCATCCGAAAGTCGAAAGCTGGCCCGGATGGTCGGCGAAGCGGACGTTGACCAGGTTGATCGCGCCCTGCGTGATGGCGTCGGGAGCGAACCGCGGTGTGGGCGGGATCGGCCCGGGACCGGCGCGGCCGAATGCGCCGCGATTCTCGGAGTCGAAGTTCCATCGCCCGCCCGCCGGCTGAACGCCGTCCATGAGCACGTCGTGGCGGCGGCGCATATCGCGGTAGAAGTACTCCATGCGCAGCTGTCGGCGGCCCTGGGCGTGCTCGGCGAACTCTTGTGTGCTGCAGAGAAAATGGCGATCCTCGCGCAGGTCCAGCGGAACGTCTCCGACGGCAGCTCGAAGCGACCCGAGCACGCGCCAGTCGCCCGGCTCGGTCAGCACCACGCGTTGCACGCGACGACTCGCCAGCGTCGCGATCAGCTCATCTGCGAGCGTCGTCGCCTCACCCGTCGGCGTGAGCTCGCGATAGACGAGCGGGATCTCGTCTTCGCGCAGGCCGTGCGCGAAGTGCCGCATCGCCGACAGGAACAGCGCGGTGCGTTGCTTGCTCGACCACACATGCGTGGACTCCTCGCTCACCTCCGCCATCCACACCAGATCGGCGTCGGCGTCGAACCCGTCCCAGGCGCTGGCGCTGCGGCTCAGCTGATCGCCGAGCACCACCACGAGGTTGCGCACGTCGCGGTTCGGGTCATCGTGCTGCGGCATGCTTCCCCGCCCTTCGGCGACAGGCCTGCGAGCAGTAGCGCACCTCGTCCCAGCTTCTGGCCCAGGCCTTTCGCCAGGTCATCTCGCGCCCGCAGATCGCGCATGGCTTGCTGGGCAGCGACCGCTTGTTGCCCTTGAAGCTCATCAGCAGCACGGCTCCGCTCCGGAACGGACGAACGCGTTGGTGCGAAGGGTACGGGTCACCAGACGCCGCCGGACGACCTCGGGCGCGAGTCTGGGGCGATCCGAATCCGTTGGGTACGACCGATGTGCCCGTTCTGTGCCGCGCCGGTATCGATCCGCGTGCAGTCCTGTCGGTGAGCTCGCGCACTCGCGGGAGGGGGTGTAAAGCCAGGCCCGCCTGCGGCTGAGCCGAGCTCTGCCACCGTGCCGCAGTCCGGCCCACCGGATCAGGCGCAACCGCCCGGCTGCGGATACCCGTAGCCGAAGAAGTTGAACACGTTCAGGACGATCGAGGGGTTCCCGGCGGCCGGAGTCAGCTGCCAACCCGAACCGACGCCGCCTGCGATCCACTGCGCGACGTTCAGCAGCGCCGGGATCTGCCCGCTCTGGACGAGGTTCGTCCAGCTGAACCCGCTCGCGATCCGTGCGGCCTGCCCGACGTTGTTCGGCAGGATCATCAAGCCGGCGGCCGTCGTGGGGAACTCCCCGTTCGGGCCGACCGCCGGGCGATCCTTCGCCGCGCGCACCAGCACACCGCTCGATCCGGGGGCGGTCACCGGATCGAAGACGAGGCCGGTCTCGCGGATCGACCCGGCGACCCGCGTCGACGCCGCGTTGTAGGCCTGCGTCATCTGCGCGAGCTGCCCGGAGAGCGTCGGGCCATCAGTGCTCGGGAAGCCGCCGAGGCCCGGCACCGCCGTGGCGAACTTCGACTGCCACGTCGCGCCCTCGGAGAACCAGGTGGTGAACTTGCTCAGGTCCGGGTTGCCGGTGTCGGTCACGTTGATCGTCTCGGACGGGCGCGTGTCGTCGGCGATGATCGTGCTGCCCGCGCTGTCCTCGGCCAGGGTCTGCAGCGTGAACCTGCCGGGGATCGTGCCGAGCGCGATCGTCATCTTGAGCTGACCGGCGGAATCGGTCGTCTGGGTGGGCGGGATCAGTGACGCCGCGGGGAACCTGGCTCCCGAGGGCCAGATGCGGGAGATGCCGATGCACACGGCTGCCGGAACCGGCAGCTTCTCGGCGTCCACGACGGTCCAGTCCTTGGGCCGGATCTTGACGTTCAGGCCTGAGACGGGCTTGCCCTGTTCGGTCGCCGTGACGGTCGCCGTCACGAGCCCGAAGCCGTTCGCCGGGACGCTCGTCTTGTCGAACTTCAGCTTCAGGACCAGGCTGCTCGGCACCTCGAAGTCCGCGGAGCTCGTGTCGTCGCGGCTGACGTGGACGTCGCGCGACTCGGGCTTGGCGTGCGTGTCCTTGTAGCGCTTCGGAAGCACCGGCCTGACCGTGTAGGTCCCCGGCTTGCCGACCTTCGCGAAGTAGTAGCCGACCCCGTCCACGGCGTACGTCCCCTTGAACCCGCCCGGGCCGGTGATCCGCACCTTTGCGCCGGCGACGCCCGTGAGCGCGTCCGCGGTCTTCCGCGCGTTCTTCTCCTGGACGTGCCCGTCGATGTACTGGCCCTTCCCGACGACGGCGTAGAAGTCGCCGGCCGTGTAGGAGTTGGAGCCGGTGATCGACAGCGAGTTGCCGAGCGACGTCTGCCAGCCACCAGAGTCCGAGACGGCCTTCCAATGGCAGGTCGACGACCCCTTCTTCTGCGAGTGCACGTCCTTCTGGTCGTTGACGACGTGCGTGGGGCCCGAGCAGCCCTCGAACTTGAGCCCGACGCCGCCGGGGGCGAGGGTCGAGGACGCGAAACCCTCGACCGACCCGCTGCCCTTGCCCGGCAGCGTCCAGGACATCTTCCCGGTCAACTTGTCGCCGATGTGCAGCACGTGACCGCTGAGCGAGAAGCCGACGTACCCGACGACGAAGAAGCAGGGCTGGGGAGCGCCGAGGTTGCAAAGACCCGGCGCCGGTCCGAGGTCGTCGGCGGCTGCCGCCTGGGCGGTCGTGGCGCCCGACAGCGCCAGAGCCGCCATGACAACGAACGTCCCGAGTCGTCGCACTGTCGTCCTCCGCATCTCGTCCCCCGATCGCGGCCCAGGCCAGCGTCCTGCTGAGCGTGCCGGCGACACTACCAGTTCAGGCCGTGAGCATCGGCACCGTTCGTCGGCTTCAAGGGGGGATCGGATGCGAGTGCTCAGACGGATCACGCTGATCTGTGTCGCAGTGCCGGCGCTGGCGCTGACTGGCGTCGCCGCGGCCGCGGTACCGGCTGCGGTGACGGTCGGCAAGACCGTGTCCAGCGGCGCGCCGCAAGTGCTCGTCGATTCCCAAGGCACCGTCAACGTGCTCTGGACGGGCTCGGACTCAGCCCGGTTCGCGTACACCCGGTATTCGCGTAAGGCGGCCGGCGCGAAGAGCTTTACGCAGGTCGACCTGCCCGGCATGCCATCGACCTCCGGGGCATTCATCTACGCCCCGTCCCCGGGCGCTCTGGAGATCATCGTGACCGTCAACGGACCGCTCGACCTCGCCGGGTGGACGTCGAGCAATGACGGTGCCTCCTGGACCCAGCTGCCGACGACCCCGCAGCAGAAGTGGGGCGCCAACGGCCTCTACCTGCAGGCCTCGGGCATGTTCGACGCTCCTGGCGGGCCGCTGGACCGCGATGTCGATGATCGACATGCCAACGATGTCGGCGTCGTTCCAGACCGTCGTCAGCGAGTAGGCGCTAAAGCGCTTCTTTGTGCTGCGGCCCCGGACGTATCCATGTGACGCCAGGAGTCGGCCGCACATTGCAACAAACATCAACGGGCAAGATTTGGAGCAAACCGATGGACCAGCAGATCATCGCGGCCGGTCAGGGACGCAACTACGACTGGAGCAACGACAACATCTGCGTCAAGACCGCGCAGGACGCGACCGGCGGGCGGATGACGATGGTCGAGGACACGCTCAAGCCCGGATTCCTTCTCGCCCGTCATCACCACAGGGCGATGACGGAGGTCTTCTACATCCTCGACGGTGAGGTCGAGTTTCGCTTCGACGATGAGACGGTGACTGCGACGCCGGGTATGACGGTGACCATCCCTCCGGGCGTCTGGCACGAAGTCGAGTGCGCGAACGGCGGGAAGCTGCTGACGATCTTCAGCCCGGGTGGCTTTGAGCTCTATCTCGAGGAGCTCGAAACCCTCCAAGCCGCCGGCATCGACGACGAAGCGACCTACACGACCGTCGCCGAGAAGTACGACAGCTGGACCGCCTAGCGTCGATCCGTGGGGTTCCGCCCTGCCCGAGCTGTGCCCGAGCGTGCTCCGGCGGCCTGAGACGCGACGCCGAAGTGCGCCGCATGAATCGCACGCGGCAGCGCGGGGCAGCTCGACGCCGGCAAGGAAGCACTCGTCGATTTCGGGAAGCAATCGTGGCAGCTGCGCGCCGCGCCGAACCTCGCGCCGGCGATCCGGCCCACGAACGACGGGGCGAATGATCCCGATACCGCGATCGGTGTCTCCCACATCAACGTTGCGCGTCGCTGTCGCGCAGGGCGAGCAGCAGCTCGAGCAGTCGCGTGGTCTGCTGCTCGCCCAGGACGTCGAAGAGCTGTTCCTGGACATTGCGTGCGTGGAGTGCGGCGGCGTCGACCAAGCGGCGATCTCCAGCACTGGTGAGGCACAACTGTGAGCTTCTGCGATCCGTCGTCGACGGGCGGCGCTCCACGAGTCCGGCGTCGCAGATGCGGTCGACGAGCCGTGTCACGCCGCCCGAGGTCAGGACCATCGCGTCTGCGAGCTGGCCGGGTGTGAGCTGTCGGTCCTCCGCAGCGTCGAGGCGCAGAAGGACCTCGAACCACGTGTGCGGGAGCCCGCACTCGCTCACCAGGCGCTGCGACAACGTGCGCTCAAGCTGGGCTGCGGTGGAGAAGATCACGCCGGCAGCGCGGACGCGGGCGTCTGAAACGAGCGGGTGGTTGGTTTCGCGGCTCACATTGCTCAGTGTACGCAGGATGCCTGAGCCGTCAGTCATTGACGCCGCAGAATCTGTACCCTCAGCTACATGAGCGACACGAGCAAGACCGTGCTGGTCACGGGAGCGACATCGGGCATCGGCTCCGCGGTCGCCCGGACGCTTGCCCAGTCCGGATTCAACATCGTGGCAGCCGGGCGGTCCGCCGACGCCGCACGCGCGCTCGTCGATGAACTCGGCAGCGACCGGGCGCTGGCGGTGACCGGCGACGTGACGGCCTGGCCCGACGTCCGGCGGTTGGTCGCGGCGAGCGTCGAGCGCTTCGGGCAACTCGACGTCGTCGTGGCGAACGCCGGGGTCACGAAAGGCCCGCGCAGCTTCCTTGGCGATGAAGACCCCGGCGACTGGGAGACGATGATCCAGACAAACGTGCTCGGCACGGCCTTCACCATTCGCGCGGCCCTCCCCGAGCTGATCAAGACCCGGGGCAGACTCGTCATTCTCGGATCAGTTCTCGGTCGCTACACGATGACCGGCTCGCTGTACGCGGCCACGAAGTCAGCCGTCTGCGGCATGGCTGAAGCTGCTCGGAAGGAACTCATCGGTACCGGCGTCGCCGTCGTGCTCATCGAGCCGGGGCCTGTCGACACGGGCTTCTCGGGCGTCTCGATCCCGCTCGAGCGCGGCCAGCAACGTGTGCCGACGCTGCGCGCTGAGGACGTGGCGCGAACCGTGCAGTTCGCGATCCAGCAACCCGCCGGCGTCGATATCAATGAGATCCTGCTGCGGCCGCACGGCGCCCAGCCGTAGCCCCGGAACCGGCGATGGACCCGTTCCAGGATGTTCAGCGAGCGACACGCTCGCACCAGGCCAGTCACGGCTGCGGGGCTTACGCCTACCGGGACGGGTCGCTGCTCGGCGTGCTCGCTGCAACGGTTCGCGCCACTCGCATCGTCGAAGTGGGCACTGCGCTGGGCTACACGTCGCTCTGGCTCGCCCACGGCGCCCCCGAGGCGCGCGTAGACACCATCGAGTTCGACGCCGACCACGCACTCCTTGCGCGAAAGAACATCGCGGCGCATGGCCCGACGGCCAGCATCACCGTCCACGAGGGGCGCGCGGAGGACGTCCTCCCGAACCTGGAACCCGACGCGTACGACCTCGCGTTCTTCGACGGATTCGCACCCACGTTAGGCATCGTTGAAAGCCTGCGCCAGCGGCTGCGTCCCGGCGGCCTCCTGGTTGCCGCCAACCTCACGCTCAACCCCGAGCCAGCCGTCCTCGCCGACCTGACGCAGAGCACTCGTTGGCTCACCCACTCGCTCGGCGAAACAGCGCTCGCGATTCGCCGGCCCGACGAGTAGACGAGCCGCAACCCTCCTGCCTCTCGTGGGCCGGTACGCCTGGCGGCGGAGCTCGTTTGACGCGGCGCTCGACGTCGGCGACCCGGTCCCATAAAACCTGCGCCACGCGTTTGCCTCGCTGCTGCTTCGGGCACGTCGTGGACGAGTTCGACGGTGACGCAGGCGTCTCGGCCGAAGCTGAGATCCTCCGCGCCCGGCCAAGCTCCGGCCCATTTCCGGCCCACGAGAGACGGTCGGTCCTTCAGCGCAGTCGCCCCTCCAGCACAAAACCCCGCCGGAGCGGGGCCGTTCCGAATGGGCGATCCAGGATTCGAACCTGGGACCTCTTCCTTATCCAGGTATTAGCCGCGCCGCTTGGGCTGCGACGTGAGGTGCCACCCAGCGCAATGCGGACATGCGTACACGCGCCGCTCGCGCCGCCGCCGCCCGCGCACGTACCGGTTCCACCAGATATGCCAGAGAGCCCAGCTGGCGCCGGAAGCTGTTCGGTAACGGACCTTCTCCTCGCAGCGCTTCATCTTGCTCAGTGTCCTCGGCAGACGGAGCAATTCGCTTGAGACGATGAAGCTGCTCCCCATGCCGAGCCGCATGTGGCTGCCCCTCCTCGTCCTTTACGGGAGTGCGGTGGGTGCCCCGATGTAGGGTCGGGTCGTGGAGTTGATCGCTCAGGAGACGTGCCCGTTGCCGGATGATCCGGTGCTTGCGGCGGCGGCGGCGTTGAACGACGCGGGGTATTGGGCTGAGGTCTTTGACCGGGAGTGGCGTGGCGTCTACATGACCGACGACACTCGGCGGATTTACGGCGGCCGGGTCGACCTGGCTCCCTACCCGCTCGGAGCTCACAACTACGGTCCCGAGCGGGTGAGGACCGCGATGGCCTGGCGCGGGGGCCACTTCCCACTGGAGATCCTTCGCAAGGGTTTGTCTGCGTTCGGGCCCTGGATGCTCGCCGACATACCTGGCGGGCACGAAGAGCTGCGAGAGCGCGTCGACCCGAGGCTCCGTGACGTCGTCGAGGGGATGAGACCCGCCGCGTTTGCGACGGCCACGACGGTCACGTTCGACGGCATCTACAGCGCCGCCATGGCGCCGGTGGACATCCTCAACACGCTGGTGCGCCTACGCGACGACACGGGACAGATCGTTGGGACCGCGATGCTCCAGAAGCCCGCCGTCGGCATGGCGGTACTCACGCGGATCAGCGCGATGGGTGACCTTCGTCATTTCGAGCGCGTGGACCAGGTGACCAGGCCGGGACGCCGTCCAGCGGCGATCCTGTTCGCCGATCTGGAGTCCTCCTCCCAGCTCGCGCGCGGGCTCTCGACGGCCAGCTACTTTGCGCTCGTGCGGCGCTTGGCAATCGCAGCCGACCAGAGCGTGATCGACGCCGGTGGTCTCGTTGGGAGCCATGCCGGTGACGGCGTCGTCGCGTTCTTCCTGGCCGAGGCCTCCGGCTCGGAGTCGGCCGCGGCCCGCGCCTGCGTCACCGCGGCCCGCGCGCTGAGAGACGCGGTCAGCGATGTCGCGGCCAAGAGCGACCTGGAGGCCGACGACGTCGTCCTGCGCTTTGGCCTGCACTGGGGGGCCAACCTCTACGTCGGCCAGATCACGACCAGCGGCCGGACCGAGGTCACCGCGCTCGGCGACCAAGTCAACGAAGCTGCACGCATCGAAGCCTGCGCCACCGGCGGACGCGCGATCGCCTCCAAAGACCTCATGGAACGCCTCGGACCCCATGACGCAGCCGCCCTCGACATCAACCCCGACCGCGTCACCTACACCCCGCTCGGCAACCTCAGCACCGCAACCGAGAAGGCCCGCCGCGACGCACCGGCGATCGCGGTCTGCGAGGTCTGAGAAATCTGCGATCACACCGCTCGCGCTCCTGCCTTCCGTGCGGAGCGGGTCCGCTACCGCTTCTCGTCCTTTGCGGCAGCGCCGTCGGCGTCGGGGCTAGTGTCGGGCGATGAGCATGGTCGGCCAGCAGACGTGCCCGCTGCCCGCGGACCCGGTCCTCGGCGCGATGGCCGTCGCTATGCGAGATGCCGGCCAGTGGGGCGAGGTCGTCGACCATGACTGGCGGTGGGCCTATACGACCGACGATCTTCGGCTCAGCTACGGCGGTCTGCTCGAACTCGCCGATGTCGCGCTCGGCGAGCACTACTTCGGGCCCGCGGCCGTGGAGACGCGGCTCAGGTGGCGCACAGGTCAGAACACGCTGGAACTGGCTCGCGACGCGTTCGCGGCAATGGGCGGAATGATCCTCGCCGACACGCCTGGCGGCCGTGCGGAGTTGCGCGCGAGGGTCCATCCACAACTCGGGGACATCGTCGACCGGTTGTCACCTGAGCGTGTCCCGGCGCTGTCGTTCGGGTACCGCGGCATGCACAGCGGCAACGTCGGCTCGGCTCGCGTGAGCGCTGTGCGCCTGCATGACGACGCGGGGCGGTTGGCTGGAACCGCGCTGACCTACAAGCCGGCCGCCAGCATGGCGGTGCTCGGGACCATCGCCGGGGCCGGCGATCTACGTCACTTCGAGCGCATGCAAAGCGTCGCGAAGCCCGCCAGACGACCCGCCGCGATCCTGTTCGCTGACCTCGAAGCATCCTCACCGCTCGCGCGGCGCGTCTCAACGGCGAGCTACTTCGGGCTCGGCCGTCGCCTGGTCCGCGCTGCGGACCAGTGCATCGTCGACGCCGGTGGCCTGGTCGGCCGCCACGCCGGGGACGGGGTCGTCGCGTTCTTCCTCGCCGAGACCGCCGGTTCGGAATCCGCTGCCGCCCGCGCCTGCATCACCGCGGCCCGGGCGCTCCGCGGGGCGCTCATCGACGTCGCTGAGCGCAGCGAACTCCCGCCCGAGGACGTCGTCCTGCGTTTCGGCTTGCACTGGGGCTCCAGGCTTTACGTCGGACAGATCACCACCGTCGGACGCTCGGAGGTCAACGCGCTCGGCGACGAGGTCAACGAGACCGCCCGCATCGAAGCATGCGCCAGCGGTGGACGCGCACTCGCCTCAAAGGACCTGATGGAACGACTTGAGCCCGACGACGCGGCCGCGCTCGACCTAGAACCGGATCGTGTGAACTACGCACCACTGGGCGACCTCAGTACCGCGACCGAGAAGGCGCGACGCGACGCCCCAGCGATCGCGGTCTGCGAGATCTGAGGACAAGCGATCACACAGCCCCGCGCTCCTTTCCATGCAAAGGGACAGCGGTACCGGCGCCGTCAGGTCGCAATGACGAGGTGAACGTGACTGCTTGCGCCGACCATCCCGTGACGGACTACGGCCAGCCTGGGGGGATCGCGCGGGCGGCCGAGTGTCGCCCGGCGCTGCCCGCCGGCTCCCTACTCGGCGTCGGTGTCGATCCCGAGCGACTGATACTCGCGCCGCAGGGCGGCGTCCGCCTCCTTTGAGGAGCGGTCAAGATGTCTGACCCGGGCGCGCTCGACAGCTTCGGCGAGTTCGATTGCCGCCGTTGCTGCTTCGTGAAGGCTCATCGACTCGTCGGCGAGCTGGAGAAAGGTCCGCCCGTCGTCTGTCCAGACGGGCTGTGCGCGGACGTTCCGTCAGGAAATGAGCGACGCTGCGCGGCGCGCCGCCGCGTCATGGATCTCGCGATCTGTTGGCACCCAGAAACCGTAGGTCGCCGGTCGGTCGCCCCTCCATCGACGGCCCGCTTCGCGCTGCTGTTTTGCATGGAAAGCGAGAGCGAGCACCGCCCATTTCGCTGACCCACGTCGGCTAGGAGCATCGTCGACGGGGCCGTCTCGCTGGGTGAGATCGGGAACACCAAGACCGGCCGTCGGCGGACCGTCCCGCTGCTCGCGCCGCTCGCCCAGGACCTCTCCGAGTGGCACCTGGCCAGCGGTCGCCCCGGCGATGATGCGCTCGTGTTCCCGGCCGGCGACGGAACGCCGTGGAGTCGCACGGCCTGGCAGAACTGGCGCCGCAGGGTCTACGCCGCGACCACGAAGGACCTCGGCATCGAGACGACGCGCCCGTACGACCTACGCCACAGCTTCGTCTCGCTGCTGATCCACGAGGGCCGCAGCGTCGTCGAGGTCGCCCAGCAGGCCGGGCACGCACCGACGATGACGCTCAGCACCTACGCTCACGTGTTCGCGGAGTTCGGATCCGAAGACCGCGTCCCAGCAGAGGAACAGATCCGCCGCGCACGCGCGAGCACGTACCCGTTTGGTACCTCGAAGAAGAGCCGCCCGAAGGCGGCTCTGGCGAAACCCCTGCAAACAAGCGATGGGCGATCCAGGATTCGAACCTGGGACCTCTTCCTTATCAGAGAAGCGCTCTAACCGACTGAGCTAATCGCCCGCGAACTCGGGCAGTGTAGCGACGGCGAGGCCGTGCAGCGCCGCGTTCAGCGGACCGCGGCGAGGCGCGTTGCGCGGGCGAGGGCGGCTGCGTCGTCAGGGTCTTCGACCTCGAGCTGGACGCGGTAGCCGGTCCCCTTGGGCCGCACCAGCACCTCGCGTCCGAAGGCCGCGGTCAGCGACTCCGCGATCTCCTCGCAGGCCCGCTGCTGGTCCGGATGCAGCGCCTTCGCAGCGCGGCTGCCGCCGGCTGCCGCGCGGTCGTTCGCGCCGCGAGCCCGGTCCTCGAGCACCCGCACCGACCAGCCGCCGGTCACCGCTTCGCGGGCGAGCGAGCGACGATCGGCGTGGTCCGTCGCGAGCAGCAGCGCGCGGCCGTGGCCCTCGGTCAGCGCGCCGTCCTCGATCAGCGTCAGCGCCTCATCTGGCAGGTCGAGAATCCGCAGCAGGTTGGAGATCGCGACGCGGCCGCGGCCGACGCGCTTGCCGGCCTCCTCGCGCGTGAGACCGAGCTCCTCGGTCAGCGCGGCGATGGCGCGCGCCTCCTCGACCGGGTTGAGGTCGGCTCGGGCCATGTTCTCGACGATCGCCGCCTCGAGCGACGCGGCGTCATCGCGGCGCTCGATGATCGCGGGGATCACCGGCAGTCCGGCGAGCTTGGCCGCACGCCACCGGCGCTCACCTGCGACGAGCTCGTAATGGCCGCCGGCCAGCGGGCGGACGAGGACCGGCTGGAGCACGCCCTGCTCCGCGATCGACCCGGCCAGCGCGTCGAGCTGCTCCTGATCGAACCGTCGGCGCGGCTGGTGCTCGCCTGGACGCACGAGCTCGATCGAGATGTCACGCAGCTCCGGCCGGTCGCCGTGCTGTCCGGACACCTGCATGATCGCGGCGAGGCCGCGACCCATTCCGCGTTCAGCCACGTGCGGCCACCTCCTTGGCAAGCTCGAAGTACGCATCTGCGCCGGCGCAGTGCGGATCGTGATGGATCACGGGCCGGCCGAAGCTCGGCGACTCGCTGATGCGGACGTTGCGCGGGATGACCGTGTCGAAGACAAGCTCGGGGAAATGCTCACGGACCTCGCGCTCGACGTCCCGCGCCAGGCGTGTCCGGCCGTCGTGCATCGTCAGCAGCATGCCGGCGACGGCGAGGCGCGGATTCAGCTCGCGCTGGACGAGCGCAAGCGTGTCGAGCAGGCCGGCGAGGCCTTCGAGCGCGAAGTACTCGGTCTGCACGGGCACGATGACGCGGTCGGCCGCGACGAGCGCGTTGATCGTCAGCGGGCCGAGCGACGGCGGACAGTCGAGGATCACGAACGTTGCGGCGTCGCGCAGGGGCGCGAGCGCGTCGGCCAGGCGCGTCTCGGACCCCGGTTCGCGCGGGAGTTCGACCGACGACGCGGCGAGGTCGGGATGCGCCGGCAGGATCCGCAGGTTCTCGATCTCGGTCGGCCGCAGCGCATCGATCGCCGCGCAGCGGCCGACGAGGACGTCGTAGACGCTCGGTTCGCCGAACTTCGGCAGACCGAGGCCGACGGTCGCGTTGGCCTGCGGGTCGACGTCGACGAGGATCGTCGGATACCCCGCCTCGGCGATGCACGCGGCAACGTTCACGGCGGTCGTCGTCTTGCCGACACCGCCCTTCTGATTCGCGATCGCGTAGATCGTCCCCACGCGCCTGAAGCTACTGGCGGGCGCGGTCGGAGCCGCGCCGGTTCCGCTGCCCAGTTCGGCCCCGAACAACAGCACTCAGGCTCAGCTGGAGGCTCGACGTGGTCGTTTGCGGGCCATTCCTGGCCGTCGCGGGTAGCCCGGCGGCGTCGGCCCGACCTTCGAGCTGACGTACAGGTGCCGTTCGGCGGTGTTGGCGACGGCCCCGGCTGGCACCTCGGCCACGCGCGGCGCATCCATCGCGAGCAGCGTCGCCGCGGACTCGGCGTCCGTCTCCTCGTCCGCCGACCGCGCGCCCTTCCACGCCACCAGGCTGCCGCCCTCGCGCAGCAGCGGCGAGGCGTACTCGAGCAGGACCGGAAGCGACGCCAGCGCTCGAGCCGTGACGACGTCGGCCCAGCCGAGTCCCTCGAGCCAGCTCTCGGCCCGCTCTGGGACGACGTCGACTCGGTCCGCGACCCCGAGTGCGGCTGCCGCCTCGCGGAGGAAGGCCGCCTTCTTGACCACGCTCTCGACGAGGGCGATGCGCGCGTCCGGGAGCGCAACCGCGAGGACCAGCCCTGGAAATCCGCC
Organism: Solirubrobacterales bacterium; assembly: GCA_038224135.1. Classification (GTDB taxonomy): domain Bacteria; phylum Actinomycetota; class Thermoleophilia; order Solirubrobacterales; family Solirubrobacteraceae; genus F1-60-MAGs163. The sequence continues at coordinate 8,975 of JBBRFO010000009.1, read as the reverse complement.
CCCGGATCCGAGGTCGGCGAGGCGCTCGGCGGCGCGAATCGCCGGGATCAGCAGCCCGCTGAGCGAATCCGCGACGTGGACCTCGACGCCGACCGTGACGTCGCGGACGGCGGTCAGCGCGATCGGCGCGCTGGACACGCGCTGGAGCAGGTCCATGAGCTGCCCGCCGGCGCCCGCGGGAAGGTCGTACTGCTCAGCCAGCTCGGCGAGACGCTCGGTCGGTCGCATCGCCACCAGCCTATGGCGCGACCCGCCGGCGCCGCGCGACGCTCACGCCCGGCGTTTCATGTGAAACAGAAGTGTGCCAAGACTGCAACAGAACTGTGACGGCGCGTGCGGCTCAGCTGAGCGGCTCGACGACCAGGTGCCGCTGGGGCTCCTCGCCTTCGCTGTGCGTCTCAACGTCGTCGCGGTCGCGCAGGTGCTCGTGGACGATCCGCCGCTCGCCGGCGCTCATCGGGTCGAGCGCGACGGGACGATCGTCCTGGACCGCCTCGTCCGCGGCGTCATCAGCCATACCGATCAGCGCCTCGCGCCGACGCTCGCGGTAGCCGCCGGCGTCGATGATCACGCGGCGGGCGGGGCGATGGCCCTCGCCGTGAATCATCCGCGAGGCGAGGTGCTGAATCGCGTCGACCGTCTGCCCGTGATGGCCGATCACCAGACCGACGTCCTCACCGTGGATCGTCCCCGTCAGCGTCTCGCCGTCGTCGACGACCTCGACCTCGCCATCCAGGCCCAGCGCATCGGCGATCCGCTCGAGCAGTTCCTCGACGATCTCCTGCGGCGTCTCCTGCGCGTCGGACATCAGCGGCGCCTCCCGGAGCGCTTCTTCTTGCGTCGCGGTGGTGGCGGTGGCGTCGCCGAGGCAACCTTCTTCTCGGCCTGCTGTACCTCGGCTTTGGCCGCCTGTTCCTCGCGGGCGATCGCGCGCGCCGCCCACGGAGTCGGTTCGCCCGCGGCACGACGGACCAGGAGCTGCTGACCGACGGTCCACAGGTTGGTCGTGATCCAGTAGAGCAGCAGACCCGCGGGGAAGCGGATCACGAAGATCACGAAGAAGAACGGCATCGCGATGAAGAGGATCCGCTGGTTGCGATCGGTCGCCACCGACATCAGGACGCTCGACAACAGCTGCGATCCGACGTACAGCACGATCAAGGTGACGAGCACCGCGCCGGTCGCAGGCGCCGTCAGGTCGGGGATGAAGAACCATTTGGCGGACCCCGGCTGGACGCTGTCGCAATACGTCTTCGCGAGCGACGTGCCGTGCTTGGCCCCGTACGCGATGAGCTTCGACTCGGGCCCGCAGATGTCGACCTTCAGGTCCTTGCGGAGCATGTAGAACAGCGAGATGAAGACCGGCATCTGCGCCAGGAGCGGCAGGCAGGACCCGAACGGGTTCACCTTGTTCTCCCGGTAGAACTTCATCATCTCTTCGTTCAGGCGCTGCTTGTCGTCCTTGTAGCGCTCCTGCAGCTCCTTCATCTGCGGAGCGAACTTCTGCAGCTTCTGCATCGACTTGAACTGCCGGATCGTCAGCGGTAGCAGGGCCGACCGCACGACGATCGTCAGCGCGATGATCGAGAAGCCCCAGCTGAGGCCGACCGTGTCGTGGAAGAACCGGATGACCGAGTCGAAGACATCGATCACAGGTTGGAAGATGTTGGCCAGGACGAAGGTCATCGCGACGCGTGGGGCTCCGAGGCGGGGCGGGGGCGGAAGAGGTGCTGGGCGTCGACCGGGTCGACGCCGCCATGGCTCAGTGGATTGCAGCGCAGGAGGCGCCAGACCGCGAGCACGGCGCCGCGCAGTATGCCGTACCGATCGATCGCCTGCGCGGCGTAGGCGGAGCAGGTCGGCTCGTACTTGCAGCGGCGCGGCAGGGCCGGCGAGATCAGGCGCTGGTAGACCCTGATCGGCGCCGTCGCGAGCCGCCGCAGCGCGACGCTCACGCCGGATCCGCCTGTGCGACCCGGGCGACGAGCTCGGCGAGTGACGCACGCACGCCGTCCAGGCCTTCGCGCTCGGCCAGCTCGAGCGCTTCGGGCCGGGCGACGACCACGACGTCGAGTTGCGGCGGCAGGTCGCCGCCGACGTCGGCGAACGCTTCGCGGACGAGGCGCTTGACGAGATTGCGCTCGACGGCTCCGCCGACCTTGCGCGAGACGCTCAGGCCGAGCCGCGGGGCTTCGCGGAGCTCACCGGCATCGGGCCGGGTGAACGCGTGGACGACGAGTTGGCGGTTGCCGAACGAGCGACCCTGCCGGTAGACACGGTCGAACTCGGCGCTGCGCGACAGCCGCCCCTTCTTGGGGCGCCGCCCGGTCGCGCGCGGGGACGGATCCACCGCTAGACGGACAGCCGCTTGCGACCCTTGTCGCGGCGGCGCTTGAGCAGCGCACGGCCGGAACGGGTGCTCATGCGCTCGCGGAACCCGTGGGTGCGGGCGCGCTTGCGCTTCTTGGGCTGGTAGGTGCGCTTCATGAGAGATCACTTCGGGTCGCGAAGAGCGGCCATGATAGCCGGGCGCGTCGCGACGCCGCGGGACGGCCCGTGCAAGGCGGCAGTTCTCGCGAATTGCGGGGTCGCCGCGCCCGGGGGCGCGGCAGCCGCGCGGCCCTTTGCTAGCTTCCTCGCGCCGGGTCCTTCGGGTCCCTCCTCGCCGTTCTTCCGGGCCTGCTCCGCGTGAGTGGACCCCGCCTGCCGTGACTCGCGACCCCGCCTCCATCTGGGACCTGCTCAGCGCCGACCTTCGCGACGCGGCCGGCCCATCGCTGTACGAGATGTGGCTCGCGCCGCTGCGTGTGGCGCGGCTGGATGGTGCGGACCTGGTGCTCACCGCGCCCGCCCAGACGCGTGCGCTCGTTGCCGAGCGCTTCGGCCGGATGCTTCAGACGAGCGCCGAGGCGGTCCTCGGCCCCGACGTGCAGGTCCACGTCGAGCAGCCCGGCAGTCAGGGGGCCGGGCGCGCCGGCGAGCTGCCGGACGGCCGATCCGCACAGCCGCGAACGGAGGCCTACGCGGCGAGCCTGCATCCGCGCCAGAGCTTTGCGCAGTTCGTGATCGGTGACGGCAACCGCTTCTCGCATGCCGCGGCGCTGGCCGTCGCCGAGAACCCCGGAACGGCCTACAACCCGCTGTTCCTCTGCGGCCCCCCGGGCGTCGGCAAGACGCACCTGCTGCACGCCATCGGCCACTACATCCAGGCGGCCGACCCAGGTGCGCGGGTGGTCAGCACGACGGCGGAGGCGTTCGCCAACGGCTTCATCTCGGCGCTGAACACGAAGACGATCGCGGCGTTCAAGGACCACTTCCGCTCGACCGACCTGCTGCTCGTCGACGACGTGCAGTTCCTGATGGCGAAGGCGAAGACCGAAGAGGAGTTCTTCCACACCTTCAACGCACTGCGGGACACCGGGGCGCAGGTCGTGCTGACCTCCGACCGGTCACCCCAGGATCTCGCTGCCCTCGAGGAGCGCACGCGCGACCGCTTCGCCTCGGGCCTCGTGGCGCCGCTCGGTCCGCCCGATCGGCCGACGCGCATGGCCGTCCTGCGCAAGCGCGCGGCGCTCGATGGACTCGACGCCGGCGACGACGTTCTCGACGTTCTCGCCGACCGCGTCACCACCAACCTTCGCGCGCTCGAGGCGGCGCTCGTGCGGACCGTCGCGTACGCCTCGCTGACACAGCGCCGGCTCGACGCCGGCCTCGCCGCCGAGGTCCTCGCCGACCTCGCACCTCCCCAGGCCCCGACGATCGGCGGCGGGCGGCTGAGCGTCGAGGCGGTCCAGGCCGCGGTCTGCGCCAGCTTCGACATCACGCACGACGAACTGCTGTCCGCCAGTCGCGCGGCCGGTGTCACCTGGCCACGCCAACTCGCGATGTACCTCGCGCGCGAGCACACCACGGCCAGCCTGCCCGCGATCGGCGCGCGCTTCGGCGGCCGCGGCCATACGACTGTCATGCACGCATGCAAGCGCGTGGCTGCCCGGATCGCCGAGGACCCCGCGGCCCGCGTGATCGCCGAGCGCCTGTCGACAGCGCTGTCGACAGGTGGCACCGCGCCGCCTGCCGACCGAGCCGACTGACAGACTGCCCCGTTCCCTGACACGCCCGTGTTCGAAACTTCCCCGGACCGTCCAGGCCTTTCGCGATCGATGCACACGTGAACAGCCTGATGACTCTGATCTAGGTTCTCTGAGGATGTATTCGTGAAGATCTCCACCGACAAGAACGAACTGCTTCGTCATCTCCAGACGATCGCCCGCGTCGCCTCCTCGCGCAGCGCGATCCAGGCGCTGTCGGGCGTGCAGCTGTCGGCGACGACCGACGGCGTCGAGCTCCGCGCGACCGACCAGGATCTGGCGCTGCGGATTCCGCTCGCAGCCGAGGTGATGCGGCCCGGCGAGCTGGTGCTTCCCGCGCGGTTGCTGCTCGACGTTGTCCGGCAGCTGCCGGCGGCGACGGTGACGCTCGAGCTGCGGACCGAGCAGCAGGACGTCGAACTGCTGTCGGGCACCGCGCACTTCCACCTGCGGACGCTGCGCAACGAGGACTTCCCGCCACTGCCCGATCCTGCCGGCGACAGCGAGGTGTCGATGCCGGCGAAGGCCTTCGTCGAAACCGTCGAACGGGTCTCGCGGTCGGCATCGCGCGACGAGACGCGGCCGATCCTGACCGGCGTCCTCGTCTCGGCATCCGACGCCGACCTGCGCATGGTCGCGACCGACTCGTATCGGCTGAGCGTCAAGGAGACGGTGCTCGACGCGCCGCTGAGCGAGGGCTTCGAGGCCAACGTCCCGGCCCGCGCGCTCGAGGAACTCGGTCGCCTGACCGACGACGCGACCGAGACGATCGCGATCGGCGTTCGCGCCAACCAGGTCGTCTTCCGCGTCGGCGCGGTCACGTTGTCGTCCCGCCTGATCGATGGTCAGTTCCCGAACTATCGACAGTTGCTGCCCGAACAGTTCGAGCACGAACTGACGCTCGACACAGAGGAACTGCTGACGGTCGTGCGGCGCATCAGCCTGATGGCGCAGAAGAACGCTCCGCTGCGGCTGAGCTTTGCCGAGGGGGAGCTGCGCGTCTCCGCTCAGACGCCCGACGTCGGCGAAGCGAGCGAGACGCTGGCGCTGCCGTTCGCGGGCGAACCATTCGAGATCGGCTTCAACGCGGAGTTCCTCGTCGCCGGTTTGGAGAGCGCCGGGGCCGGGCAGGTCATCCTCAAGCTCATCAGCCCGCTTCGCCCGGGGCTGCTCGAGTCCGCCGACGGATCGGGCTTCCTCTACCTCATCATGCCCATCCGCCTGAACGTCTGATGGCGGTGGTGCGCCGTGCCCGCCTGCGCAACTTCCGCGGGCACGAGCACGCGCACGTCGAACTGGGCGACGGCCTGACGGTCCTGCACGGGCCCAACGGTGCCGGCAAGACGAACCTGCTGGAAGCGCTTTACTTCGGCTGCACCGGGCGTTCGTGTCGCACCTCCGCCGATCGTGACCTGGTCCGGTTTGACGCTTCCGCGCTGCGCGTCGAACTGGACGTCGCGACGGCCGACGGCGAGCACACGCTGGCGGTCGGGTACGAGCGCGGCGGCGACAAGCGGCTGACCGCGGACGGGGCGCCGGTCGAGCGCCTGCTGGACGTCGCGTTTCGCCCGCTGGTCGTCGTCTTCCTGCCGGACCGGCTCGAACTGATCAAAGGCGCCCCGGCCCTGCGGCGGGCCCACGTCGACCAGTTCGTCGCCGGCCTGTGGCCGGCGCGCACAGAGCCGCGGCGCGCCTACGCCCAGGCGCTGGCGCAGCGCAACGCGCTGCTCGGCCGCGTCCGCGCTGGAGCCGTCGGCGTCGACACGCTGGACGTCTGGGACCTCGAGCTCGGCCGCCACGCGCTCGCGCTGCGCGACACGCGTCAGCTGGCACTGGATCTCATCAGCGAGCCGTTCGCGCAGATCGCCGGAGAGCTGGGGCTGACAGGTGCGGGAGAACTGCGCTATCGCCCGCGCTCGCTCGCGACGACTGCCGCGGCGTTCGCGGCCGAGCTCGCCGAGCGTCGCCCGAGCGACGTCGAGCGCGGCTTCACGGGTCACGGCCCGCATCGCGACGAGCTGCAGATCACGCGCGACGGGCGCGAGCTGCGTCTCTACGGCTCGCAGGGCGAGCAGCGCGTGGCGCTCCTGGCGCTGCTGCTGGCGGAGCGCGACGCGCTGGCAGCCGCCCGCGACGCGCCGCCGCTGCTGCTGCTCGATGACGTGCTGAGCGAACTCGACGCCGACCGTCGTGCGCTGCTGCTGCGTCGCGCGACGCACGTCGGGCAGGTCGTGCTGACGGCGACCGAGCCGGAGCGGGTCGCGGCGGGCCCTCAGGCGACGATGGTCGACGTCACCGCCGACCTGGTTGCGGTCGCGCGCGAGGTCGCAGCGTGAGCCGGCGCGCTCCGCGGGCCGCCGGGGAGTCGATCCGCGAACTGGCCGATCGGATCGCGCCGGCGTCGACCCTGGGCGCCGTGCAGCGGGTCTGGCCAGAGGCCGTCGGCGAGGCGTTTGCACCGCACGTACGGCCGACCGCGGAGGCCGGCGGGACGCTCACCGTGACGTGTTCGAGCGCGGTCTGGGCACAGGAACTCGACCTGCTCGGGCCGCAGGTCGTCGCGCGGCTGGAGGAGCTGCTGGGGCCGGGCCGCGTCCGCGCGCTGCGGTGTCAGTCGGTGCCCGCGCGGTCCTGGTCGCGCATGGCGGACTGACGGCTGCCGGCAAGATCCCAGGGCGACCCACTTTTGTGGCTCTTTTGCAGGGCTTTTGTAGCCGCTCCGGACGCCGTTCAGACCCCCGACCCTGCTATTCTTACGTCAACCGTCTGCGCCCTCCCCGGCCCCGCGCAGCACGCCTCGGGACCGGGGTTTTTTCACGTCATCGGAGACCCATGGCCAAGGACAGCACCAGCCTCAGCTCGACCACGTCGAACGCCGATTACGGCGCGCAGGACATCACCGTCCTGGAAGGGCTCGAGGCGGTCCGCAAGCGGCCCGGCATGTACATCGGCTCGACCGGCGTTCGCGGTCTGCATCACCTGGTCTACGAGATCGTCGACAACTCCGTCGACGAGGCGCTGGCCGGGCACTGCTCGCGGGTCGACGTCACGATCCACGGCGACAACTCGATCACGGTCGTCGACGATGGTCGCGGCATCCCGGTCGGGATGCACGAGAAGGAGAAGAAGCCGGCGGTCGAGGTCGTCATGACCGTGCTGCACGCCGGCGGCAAGTTCGGCGACGGCGGCGGCTACAAGGTCTCCGGCGGCTTGCATGGCGTCGGCGCCTCCGTCGTCAACGCGCTCTCCGAGGACCTCGTCGTCATCGTCAAGCGCGAAGGCTTCGTCCACACGCAGAACTACTCGCGCGGCGCGCCGACCGACCAGCTGACCCAGGGCGAGGCGACGAACGAGACGGGCACCACGATCACCTTCCTGCCCGACGCCGACATCTTCGACGAGACGGTCTACGACTTCTCGATCCTCGAGCAGCGCCTGCGCGAGACCGCCTTCCTGACCCGCGGCCTGCGGATCCTGCTGACCGACGAGCGCGGCGAGGGCGCGAAGGTCGAGTTCCATTACGAGGGCGGGATCGAGGACTTCGTCGTCTACCTCAACCAGAACAAGGAGCCGATCCAGAAGAAGGTCATCTACTTCGCCGACGAAGGCTCCGAAGGTGCGGTCGAGGTGGCGATGCAGTGGAACGGCTCCTATCAGGAGTCGGTCTTCTCGTTCGCCAACAACATCAACACGCACGAGGGCGGCTCGCACCTGTCGGGCTTCCGCTCGGCGCTGACGCGCACGCTCAACAAGTACGCCCGCGAGAAGGGCGAGCTGAAGGAGAAGGACGAGAACCTCTCCGGCGAGGACGTCCGCGAGGGGCTGACGGCGGTCATCTCGGCAAAGCTCGCCGACCCGCAGTTCGAAGGCCAGACGAAGACCAAGCTCGGCAACCCGGGGATGCAGGGCTTCGTCGAGTCGATCGTCAACGCCAAGCTCGCCGAGTTCCTCGAGGAGAACCCGGCCGAGGCGCGCGCGGTCATCCGCAAGGCGGTGCAGGCCGCGCAGGCTCGCTCAGCGGCCCGCAAAGCCCGCGACCTGACGCGCCGCAAGAGCGCGCTGGAGAACTCGCGCCTGCCGGGCAAGCTCGCCGACTGCTCGGTCAAGGACCCCTCGCTGGCCGAGATCTTCGTCGTCGAGGGTGACTCCGCCGGCGGCTCGGCGAAGCAGGGTCGCGACCGCAACACGCAGGCGATCCTGCCGCTGCGCGGGAAGATCCTCAACGTCGATAAGGCGCGGATCGACAAGGTCCTGCAGAACACCGAGGTCCAGGCGCTGATCACGGCGATCGGGACGGGCGTGCGCGACGAGTTCGACATCGAGCGCGCCCGCTACCACAAGGTCATCCTGATGACGGACGCCGATGTCGACGGTGCGCACATCCGCACGCTGATCCTGACGCTCCTGTTCCGCGAGATGCAGGAACTGATCGACGCCGGCTACGTCTACATCGCCAAGCCGCCGCTGTACAAGGTCAAGCAGGGCAGTCACGACCGCTACGTCGAGAAGGAGTCCGAGCTCGAGGAGCTGCTGCTCGCCGACAAGTACGAGAAGCTCGACGTCACCGATCGCTCCGGCTCGGCGTTCAAGGTCACCGAGGCCCGCTGGCAGCAGTACCGCAAGCTGCTGCGCCGCTACGCGTCGCTGGCGACCGCGATGCGCGGCCGCTTCGGCAACGACCTGATCCGCTTCGTCGAGGAGTCCGACCTGCTCGGTGCCGCGGTCGCGAACGTCGACGACGCCGTGCGGGTGATCGAGCAGGGCGACACCGAGGGCGAGTACCTCCACACCGAGCTGCTCAGCCGCGACGACGTGTCGCTGAGAATCCGCTCGCTCGAGCGCCAGACGGGGCTCGCGGCGACACACGAGGTGCCGGTCGACCTGTTC
>JBBRFO010000008.1:0-43123 GCA_038224135.1 Solirubrobacterales bacterium | reverse complement strand
AGGCCCCCGAGCGCCCCGCGGTTGGCCATCGAGCGGATGAAGACGCCGGGGTCGAGGAAGTGGTCGGTCCGCCGGATGCGGTCGCCCAGCAGCGCACCCTGGGTGAACGGCGAGGACGGGTCGATCGACAACACGCCGACGGTGCGGCCGGAGGCCCGGCGCAGCTTGCACAGCGCGCCGATCAGCGTCGACTTGCCGGCGCCCGGCGCACCGGTCAGGCCGACGATCGCGGCGCGGCCGGTGTGCGGGTAGACCTCGCGGACGAGCTCCCAGCCGAGCGGATCGTCGGACTCGACGAGCGTGATGGCGCGGGCCAGCGCGCGGCGATCGCCGGCAAGCAGGCGGTCGGCGAGGGACGTCTCGGGCGAGGCGGCGGGCACGGGGCGCGGAGCGTAGCGAGTCACTCCGCGGGCACGAGCGTCGCGACGAACTGGTGCTCGGGCGGCGCCTTCGCGCAGGCGCTGCCCGCATAATCCACGGCGTGGAGCCGACGCTCGCCCCGCCGACAGCCCGAACCCCCAGCGCCGAGAACGTGCGGCGCGAGCCGCCGCCGCTGCGCGGCGGGCCGCTCGCGTTCATCCGGTTCGCGCGAGCCAACGGGATGCTCAACCTCGGCTACGCGCAACTCATCGCGCGCTGGGCGTGGCTGAAGCTGCGCTGGCGCGGGCGGCTGACCACCGACGGGCTGGCGTTCGTCTGCCCGGACGTCACCTTCGAGATCGGCCCGCGCGCCCACGTGCACCTGGGGCGTTGGGCGTGGATCGGGAACGGCTGCAAGATCCGCGCGCACGAGGGCGAGGTGCGCATCGGCGCGCGGACGGTGCTCGGCCAGGAATGCACGATCAGCGCCTTCCAGCACGTGTCGATCGGCCGCGAGTGCATCGTCGCCGACCGCGTGATGCTGATCGACTTCGATCACGGCATCGTCGACGTCGAACGCCCCGTCCGTGAGCAGGGCATCTACAAGCGCGACGTGCGCGTCGGCCACAACGTGTGGGTCGGGTACGGCGCCTGCTTCCTGCGCGGCGTGACCGTCGGCGACAACGCCGTCGTCGGGACCTCCGCAGTCGTGACGCGGGACGTGCCGGCCGACGCCATCGTCGGCGGTGTGCCGGCGCGCGTCGTGCGCATGCGGGACACACCGTCGTCGTTGCGGTGGGAGTAGGGCCCGCCGTTAGGCTCTCCGGCGCGGCGCGAGCGCCACGTCAGCGCACGCTGTTCCAGCTCGGCGACATACGCCTCCTTCCCGGCGATGTAGGCCAACCGGTCCTCGGGATGCTGCACGGTCAACTGCCGTTTGAGCGCGGCGTATTCCTCGGCGTCGGTCCGGGACATCCGTAGGAAGTCGCGGACCGCGAGGTGCCGCTGTTCGTCGTCGCCCCCGGCTTGGCAGACATGAACGTGATGCGTTCTGGGACGCGACGGCGGCAGTGCGAAGAACTGCAACTCCGGGGATTCAGCCGCGAAGGCAAAGAGATAGCCCAGCTGCTCGAGCGGCACGGCGAAACGCGCCTGTGGCGCGATCGCGTCGACCGCAACGAGCAGGTCGATGATCGGCTTGCCTGCCAGACCCGGCACGGCCGTCGAGCCGACGTGTTCGCCGCGCACGACGATCGCGCCGAGCGCGTTGCGAATCCTTCCCAGCTCAGCCTCCGCACGAGCCGGCCACTCGGGGTCGTATTCGACGACCCGAACGGCGGGATCGAAGCGCTCGTCGAGCGATCGGTGGCGCTCAGCGCTCGGCATCCGGCGATGGCTCGAGCGCCTCGACCTGCTTACGGAACTGAGCAGGATCGATCGCCGGGTGGCGGAACAGCTGGTCTTCGATGCAGGCGAACAGCCGGCGCAGCTCGTCGACCCCGACGCGTTCGTCGGCGATCATGCTGCGGACATCGTCGAGATCTTGTGCAAAGCCCCGCTCGATTTTCGACAGCGCCTGCGAGTAGAAGTCGAAATGGTGAACGTCGACATTGCCCTCGCGGACGACGAGCGGGCTGCGATCGCGCCACCCGGGCAGTTCCGGGATGACGTCCGGTGGCGAGGCGAGTTCGATGTTGATCCCCAGCAGCTCTTTCAGTCGCGGCAGCTCCCGCATGAGGTCGTCAGAGTCCGGTTCAAAGCGCAGATCGACTTCGATCGTCGATGCCCGCCAGCCTTCGAGGACGGCCGTCGCGCCGCCGGTCAGGTAGATCCGGGCGCGCGTGCGGGCGACGCGCCCGAGTTGGCGCGCCAGCTCCCGGAGCCGCTGTTCGTCAACTGCCGGTCGCACGCTCGGCCGCCCGGGCAAAACTGACCATCCGCGCGACGAGCCGCGTTGTAGCGGCTGTGCGCGCCCGGGCCGGCATCGGAAAGCAGGTCGTAGAGGCGGTGTGACGGGACCGGCTCGGTCGAGGCCGGGACGTCGAACCCGAGGGCGCGCAGTCGCGGAGTCGCCATCGCGACCAGCATCGCCGGCTCTGTCACGTGGCCGGCGGCGAGATCTGCCAGACCGGCGCGGACAAGATCGCTTCCGGGAAGCTCGTCGGTCGCATCGATCACGGCGGCCATGGTACGTCAGCCCGCCGTTAGGCTCCGGCGATGGCGGAGATCTTCCCCGGCCGGTTCACCGCGGACCTCGAGGGCGACTTCGTCGTGTTCCTGATCGGGATGCGCGTCAACCGGCCCTGGAAGCTGAAGAAGGTCGCCTTCATGCTCGGGACGATGCCGAAGCTGCTCAAGGAACTGGACGCCGATCCGTCGCTCGGCTGCCTGAGCTCGCGGCAGGTCCTGCACTCACCGATCGCGCCGGTCGTGATGCAGATCTGGCGTAGCTTCGAGGAGCTCGAGGCCTACTCGGCGGCGCAGACGCACAACGCGATGTGGAAGCGCTTCTTCGAGCTCGTCAAGCTCGACGGCGACATCGGCATCTGGCACGAGACCTACCGCGTCAAGGGGGGCGAGTACGAGTGCATCTACGGAAACATGCCGCGCTTCGGGCTGGCCGTCGCCGGTGAGCATCGCGGGCTCGGGTCCGCGTCGCGGGCGCGCGCTCGGCTCGGCGAGTAGGCGCTCGTCCAGCGAGCGAGGAAAAGTCGGCTGTCGACCGGTCCGCGGCTGACGCGTCGGACCTCTGTTCGCCAGAGCGAGGACAAGTCGGCCCTCGACCCCGCGAGGCTCCGTTCAGGCCGGCTGGCGGTCGCCGAGCAGCTCGGCGTAGAGCTGCTGTGTGCGGCGGGCGATGTCGGTCCAGTCGAAGCGCAGGATGTGCTCGCCGGCCTCGGCGACGAGGCGCTCGCGCAGGGCGTCGTCGGTCAGCATCCGCTCGATCATCACGCCGAGGTGCTCGGCGTCGCCGCCGTTGAAGCGCAGGCCGACGCGGTCGCCGCCGGGGACGACTTCGCGGAGCCCGCCGGTGTCGGCGACGATGCACGGGCAGTCACTCGCCATCGCCTCCAGCGCGACCAGGCCGAACGGCTCGTACAGGCTCGGCACCACGCACAGGTCGGCGATGCGGTAGAGCGAGTGCAGCACGTCGTCGCCGATCCAGCCGAGGAACGTGCCGTGCTCGAGCAGGCCCAGCTCGGCCGCCTGACGCTGAAGCTCGGCCTCGTGCGTGCCCGATCCGGCGACGAGGAAGCGCACGTTCCCGAGCCGCTCGATGATCGGCGGCAGCGCCTCGAGCGCCAGCTGGAAGCCCTTCTCGTAGACCAGGCGACCGACCAGGATCACGAGCCGCTCGTCCGGCGCGGCAAAGCGACCGCGCAGCGTGTCGAGGTCGTCGACGGGGATCAGGTCGTCGGGGTCGATCCCGTTCGGGATGACCGTGATCCGGTCCTCGTCGAGGCCGTAGATGTCGGCAACGTGCCCGCGCATGTAGTGCGAGCACGTGATCACGCGGTCGGCGCGGTTGGCCATCCAGTTCTCGACGCCATGGATGTGGCTCTGCGGATGCTTGTCGACCCAGCCCTGATGGCGGCCGTACTCGGTCGCGTGGATCGTCGTCACGAACGGGCAGCGAAAGCGCTTGGCGAGGTGGTCGCCGGCGACGGCGACGAGCCAGTCGTGCCCGTGCACGAGGTCGAAGTCCCAGCGGTCTCCGAGCTCGACGCCGGCCGCGAGCATGTCGGCGTTCATATGTTCGATCCAGGTGACGAACTCGCCCAGTTCCTGCGGGCGGCCGGGCTCGCGCACGCGGTGCACGATCACCCCGTTCATCGCCTCGTCCGCCGGCAGCGTCTCGTCGCCGCGCGTCAGCACGTGGACCTCGGTGCCGAGCGCGACGAGCGCCTCGGACAGCTTGCGCACGTGCCGCGCCAGCCCGCCCTCGACGATCGGCGGGTATTCCCAGGAGAGGAGGAGGACGCGACTCACGGTTCGAGCACCGGCGCGAGCGAGAGATGCGGTGTCAGGTGCCGCACGGCCGGGTCCGCGGAGGGTACCTGCTCCAGTGCGCGGGCCAGCTCGGCTTCATGCCCATCGAAGCGCTCGCGCGCGTACGGACCGGCGAGCTCGCGGCTTTCGAGGAACGCCCAGTCGCTGGCCTGGACCGCGAGCAGTTCGCGCACCGCGCGCAGCGGGACCTGGGAGCCCGCCGCCAGCACGCGCAGCTCGGCCTGGCGCTGGCGCCACGCCATGTCGGCGACCCGCGGACCGGACCAGGTCTGCAGCGTGTGCGGATCGCCCCACGTGGTCACTCGCTGCTCGCCCGCCGGCCACGGCTCGGGACGGACATCGCCGAGCGCCTCGTCGAGGTGCACGAGGTCGAGCCCGGTCGCCGCGGCCGCGGCGACGAACGCCGCGAGGAACGCCGGCCCCTCGTGCCACCAGTGGCCGAACAGCTCGGTGTCGAACGCGAGCACCGCGAGGCCGCCCGGGGCGACCCGCTCGGCGCACGCCGCCGCGAACTCCGCCGCGTCAGCGCGGACCTGTGCGAGCGCGCGCTGCGCGTCGTAGACCGCGCCATCATTGGCCCACGGATGGTGGTCGCGGCTGGTGCGATGGTGGTAGTCGCGGTACGGACCGCGCGCGGGATAGCCCCCGGCGCCCCAGACGAGGTCGATCAGGGCGCGGTCGATCGGGACGAGCAGCGGCCCGGCGTCGCTGCGCAGCGGCGTCAGGTGGCGGCGGTCGCCGAGGCCGAAGACGTCCGTCAGCTCGACGCACGCGGCATGGACGCCGGCCGCTTCGAGCAGCGGATCGAGCCACGGCCCATGTGCGCACTCGGGCAGCCAGAAGCCGCCGTGCCAGTCGTCGCCGAATCGCCGGCGGTGACTGTCGATGCCGGCCTGGAGCTGGAGGCGGATGCCGGCGTCGGTCGCCAGCAGCGGCAGGATCGCGTGGGTGGCGCTGCTGGTCCATGCGGCGTGCGGGGCGAGGCGGGCGAGCAGGTCGTCGCCGATCGCCTCGAGCTGACCGAGGCCGGTCGCGTATTCGGCGGCGGCGCGCTCCAGCTCGGCGGCTTCGGCGCCCTGGCCGACCGCGCGGAACGCGTCGATGTCGAGTTCGTGCGATGCCGGCCGGACGTCGCGCAGAAAGGTACGGCAGCGATCCAGCGCGCCCCGCGCTTCGAGCTGATCGCAGAGGACGGGCGTCAGCGACAGGGTCAGCGGTGCACCGTCATCGAGCAGGTTCAGGATCGGGAGGTACGACGTGGCGACCGCCTCCCACAGCCACTCCTCGCCGAACGGCCACGTGCCGAAGCCCTCGACGTAGGGCATGTGCGTGTGGAGGACGAGGGCGACGCGGCCTGGCTCTGTCGTCATCGGGCAGTCACCGGGCTGCTCATCCGCGGCAGACCGCGACGAAGTCCAGCGCGCGACTGAGATCGCCGTCGCCCTCACGGACGAGCTTGAAGTCACGCACGGAGATCGCCGGTGTGAAGCGGTCGTAGAACGGCTTGGTGATCCGCAGGCCGGCATGGATCCGGTCCCAGGCCAGGCGCTTGAGCGCCACCTCGTGCAGCGCCAGCTTGCGGGCATGGAACAGGCCGTACAGCTCGACCTCGCCGTAGTGGGCCGCACACAGCGCGCGGAACTCGTCGGCCCGGTACTCGTGGACGTGCCACGGATTGCCGGAGCGCTCGGCCCCTTGGGGTGCCAGCGTCAAGACGTTCGGTGTCGAGACGTAGGCGACGCCGTCCGGTCCGTGCAACGTGCGGAAGTGCTCGAGGATCGCGCCCGGGTTGGTCACGTGCTCGATCGTCTGCAGGAAGACGACGGCGTCACACGGAGCCGCGAACGTGTCGATCAGCGTGCGCTCGAACCTCACGCCGGGGCGGGTGTAGCGCGCGGCCGCGTGCGCGTGGGCGTCGGGATTGGCATCGACGCCGACGGCGTCTCGGGCGACGCGGCCGAGGACGTCGGTGCCGTAGCCCTCGCCGCAGGCCATGTCGACGACGCGCAGCCCGCCGACGCGCGCGGCGATCCAGTCGTAGACGACCAGGTGGCGCTGGAACCAGTAGTTCTCCTGCGGCACGTCGGGCAGCGTCCGCTCACCGGTCAGTTCCAGTGGCGGGACGCCGTCGGGCTGGCCCTGCTGGAACACGCGCGGGGCGCCGGGATCGGTGCGCTCGGGGGCGGCGGAGTCGGACATCGGCCTGCGGACGGTAGCGGCGTCGGGTGCGCCTGCCTCGGGCTACGATCCCCGCCGTGCCGCGACGGATGCGCCTCATCAGCAGCCCGCTCGCGGTGCTCCTCAGCGCCGCTCTCGCCGTCCCGGCCGCCGCCGCCGCGGCGCCGACGGCGCCGGTCCCCGCCTCGGCGTTCGCCGCGACCGTCGCCGGCCGCGGCCACTACGAGCTGCGCGCGGCGCTCAGCGGCGGCGGCTCGTTCACGGTCAAGAGCGACCCGGTGTGGACGGTCCAGTACCCGCGGCTGATCCTGCCCGAGGTGTCGCTGCCCGCCGGCCTGCACACCGCACCGCAGGCGAACTGGTCGGCGTCGACACCGAACGCCGGCGACTTCACACTCGGCGGCGTGCTCCCGGGGATCGGCGCGGCGGCGCTGACGCAGACGAGTTGCGCAGGGAAGCTCGGCGGACTCGGCCCGTCGGCCGGGCCTGCCGAGCCGGCCGTGGTCGACGTCGCCGGCGCGAGGATCCAGCTGACCCTGCCGACGATGGCGCTGATCGGTCCTGCGACGAGCAGCTGCACCCCCAGCCAGGCCGACGCGGCGGTCGCCTGGCGCGGGACGCTGCGCAGCTGGGCGACGGGGCTGATGACAACGACGCCGCACGAGCTCCTGGGCGGCAACGTCATCGCGCGCCCGGCCGACGTGACGACCATCGCCGGCGCGACCGGACGGCTGATCGGGCCGTGCGTCGTCGCTGGCAGCTGTGAGCAGGATCTGCGCTGGACGGGCGCGGTGACGCTGGTCAAGCGCTGCCGCAACCTGGCGGGCACCGCGGCACGTGGCGGGGCCGGGCCGTTCAGCTGCGCGAGCGTCTGCAACGGCGCCAGCTGCAGCCTCGAGCAGGCCCGCGTGCTTCCGGCGAAGGCGGTCCTCCACCCGCGATCCGGGCGCGTCCGCGCCGGCGTGGCCTGTTACGGCGACAGTGTCTGTGCCGGAACCGCCGTCGTGCGCGCCGGGCGCACCGTGCTCGGGCGATCAGCTTTCCGGCTGACGCCGACCGCGTCGGGCATCGTCGCGGTGCGACTCAACGCGGCCGGTGTCTCCCGGCTCGCGCACGCACGCCGGGTGCGCGCCCGGCTGACGCTGCGGCTCGGCGCCGGCTCCGTGCGTGGCCCGGCCGCGGCGACCGTCACGCTGCGGCGCTGACCGGCTGTGCAGCGCTGCGCGCCGGCGGCCGCGCTGCGATCCGGACCTCGGCGCCACGGGCCGGCGAGCTCGTGATGAACCGCGAGACCGCCTCCTCGGGCGGTCCGACCGGCTCCAGGCGCACGCTGCGCGCGATCGCGTGCAGCACGACCTGCATCTCCATCTGCGCGAACTGAGCGCCGATGCAGCGGCGCATCCCGCCGCCGAACGGGATCCAGGTATAGGTGCCGGGCTTGGTGTCGAGCCAGCGCTCGGGGCGGAACTCGAGCGGCTCGGGGTAGATCTCGGGCCGCCGATGGACGAGGAAGATGCTCGGCGAGAGGACGGCGCCCGTCGGGTAGGTGACGCCACCGACCTCGAACGGCTCCTGCAGCGTGCGCAGCACATTGTTCAGCACCGGCCGCAGCCGCAGCGACTCGCGGAAGACGGCCTCGGCGTACGCGCTCGACGCGCCGTCCGACGCCTCGACCTCGAGCTGCTCCAGCCGCAGCGGATCGCGCGTCAGCCGCTCGAACGCCCACGACAGCGAGGTGGCGGTCGTCTCATGGCCGGCGACGATCAGCGTCACCAGCTCGTCGCGGATCTCGGCATCGCTCAGCGCGACACCCTGCTCGTCGCGCGCGAGCATCAGCAGCGAGAGGATGTCGTCGCGGTCGGCGAGGTCCGCCGCGGTGCGGCGCTCGGCGATCAGCCGGTACATCGCCGCGTCGACCGGGCCGATGATCGGCCGGTGCACGCGCTTGACCACCGGATGGTCGGGGCCGAGCAGCACCGACAGCATCAGGTTGCGCGGGCGGCCGATCCACTCCAGCAGCCGGTCGATCGGCACCGCCAGGCGGTCGTGCTCCTCGCGGTCGCGCACGCCGAGGACGACGTCGAGGATGACCTCCAGCGCGATCGCGGTCATGTGCGGGCGCAGGCTGAACGCGCCGTCCCGCGGCATCTGCGCGACGCGCTCGTCGGCGACGCGCTCCATCGCCGCCTTCCAGCCGGCGAGCTTGTCGCCGTGGAACTGCGGCAGCAGCAGCCGGCGCTGGCGCAGGTGGTCGTCCTCGTCGACCAGCAGCAGCGAGTGCGGGCCGAGCGTCGTGCGCAGGATCTCGTTGGCGTCGCCCGCGTGCGCGATCGTCGGTGGCGCGGTGAAGATCGTCTTGATGTCGTCGGGGTCAGCGAAGACGTGCCACGCGCGGCGCTCGAACTTGATCCGGAAACGATCGCCGTAGCGCTCGTGCGCGGCGGTGATGAACCGGTTCTCGCCGCGCATCACCTGCGCCAGCTGGACCGGCTGCGGGGCGCGCGGCCCCGGGTACGTGGCGCGAGGCATGCCGCGAACCTCGCTCAAGCGGTGTCAGCGATGGGTGACATCGGTCACGCTTGCAGGACGACCTGCGCGCCGTGCGCGGGGACGAGCGTCACCGCGCGGCGCTTGGGGCGCTCGCTGCGCCCGACCGTCTCAAAGCGCCCGTTGGCGACGAGCGTCTGCAGCACGACCTCCATCTCGACCTGCGCGAACGACGCCCCGATGCAGCGCCGGATGCCGCCGCCGAACGGGATCCAGGCGTACGCGCCAGGCGGCGTGGTCCCGAGGAAGCGCTCCGGGGCGAAGGCGTCCGGCTGCGGGTAGAGGTCCGGGCGGCGATGCATGAGGTAGATCGAGACGGCGACGGTCTCGCCCGCCGCGATGCGCCAGCCGGCCAGGTCGAAGTCGCGCATCAGGCGCCGGACGACGATCTGCACCACCGGGCGCAGCCGCAGCGTCTCCTTGACGACGGCGTCGGTGTACGCGGTCCCCGAACCGTTGCGCGCCTCCGCGGTCAGGCGCTCCAGCACCTCGGGTCGCCGACCCATCCGCTCGAACGCCCAGGCCAGCCCGGTCGCCGTCGTCTCGTGACCGGCGAACAACAGCGTCAGCAGCTCGTCGCGCAGCTCGACGTCGGTCATCGCGCCGCCGTCCTCGTCCTCTGCGAGCACGAGCATCGAGAGGATGTCCTCGCGCCCAGCGAGGTCCGGCGCCGCGCGGCGCTCGGCGATCAGGCGGTAGATCTCCGCATCCAGCGGATCGAGGTTCGCGCGGCGGGCGGCACGGACGCGCGGATGCTCCGGTCCGAGCACGACCTGCTGGACGAGGTTGCGCGGGTTTCCGAACCACGTCACCGTCGTCGCCAGCACCGCGCGCAGCCGATCAAGGTCGCCGCGCTCGGTGACGCCGAAGACCGCGCGCATGATCACCTCGAGCGTGATCGCCTGCGTGTGGTCGCGCAGCGCGAACGGCACGCCGCGCGGCATCCGCTCCAGCGCCCGCTCGGTCTCGTCGCGCATGACGTCGCGGTAGGCCTGCATGCGCTCGCCGTGAAACGGCGGCAGCAGCAGCCGGCGCTGGCGCAGGTGGGCGGCGTCATCGAGGCACAGGACCGAGTTCTCACCGAGCGCCGGCTTGAGGATGTGATTCGCCTCCCCCGCGTGGACCTCGTCGGGGCCGGCGCGGAAGATCGTCGCGACGGCCTCGGGGTCGGCGACCATGACCCACGGATGGTCGGGATCGATGTGCGCGCGGAAGACGTCGCCGTAGCGGCGCTGCCAGCGCCGCATCGTCGGTCCGGGGCGCAGGATCCACGGCGCCAGCTGCGCCCCGCGCGGCAGCGGCGTGCCCGGTGGGCGGCCGCTGCGCGCGGGCGGCTCCGCGACGACATGGCCGTCGGGCGAGGCGCTCGTGGCGTCGAGGCTGGACACGCTGGCGCGGATCATCGCAGCTACCGTGCTGGCCCTGATGGCAACGCCAGCAACACCCGCGGCGATCCGCGACGTCAACACGCGCTACCACGATGGCGCGGCCGCGGACTACGACGCCAAGTGGGGCATCGACTGGGGCGAGGTCGGCCGCGCACAGGTGCTGGGCAAGGTCGAGAAGGCGCTCGGTGGTCCGGCGGCGCGCTTCGACTCGGCGCTCGAGGTCGGCGCCGGGACGGGGTACTTCTCGCTGCACCTGCTGATGGCCGGGATCGTCGGCGCCGCGACCTGCACCGACATCTCTCCCGGGATGATCGACGCGCTGCGCGGCAATGCCCGCCGGCTCGGCCTGACCGTCGATGCGCGCGTCGCCGATGCCGAGGCACTGCCGTTTGCGGACAGCTCGTTCGACCTTGTGCTGGGTCACGCGGTGCTGCACCACCTGCCCGATCTGGACCAGGCGTTCCGCGAGTTCCACCGCGTTCTGCGGCCCGGCGGAGTCGTCGTGTTCGCCGGCGAGCCGTCGCGCTACGGCGACCGCCTGGCGAGCGTCCCCAAGCGCGCGGCGACGGCCGTCGCTCCCGCGTGGCGTCTGGCGATGGGCGCCTCCCGCGCGCCCGCCGGTCACAGCGACGGCGGCGAGCTCAACCACGAACTCGAGCAGCACGTCGACGTCCACGCGTTCGTTCCCGCCGACCTGGCCGGGTTCGCCCGCCGCGCGGGCTTCGGCGAGGTCGACGTGCGCGGCGAAGAGCTGCTCGCCAACTGGTTCGGCTGGACGAACCGCGCGCTCGAGGCGACCGCGGTCGCCGAGGAGGTGCCGATGGCGTGGAAGCAGTACGCCTTCCGCGGCTACCTGGCGCTGCAGAAGGTCGACCGCGGGCTGCTCGAGGGCCGGCTGCCGGCTGCCGTCTTCTACAACCTGCTGCTCAGCGCGCGCAAAGCCGCCTGAAGCTCAGTCCGCCCCGGCACCCGCCGCCCGGTAGCGCTCGATCGTCACGCGCCGCTCCTGCGCGTGGTCGACGATCGGCGCCGGGTAATCGGTGCCGATCACGCAGCCGGCGGCGGCCTGCTCCGCCTCGCTCATCGTCCACGGCTCGGCCATGCGATCGTCGGGTACGCGCGCCAGCTCCGGAACCCAGCGCCGCACGTAGGCACCGCTGGGATCGAACTTCTGCTGTTGCAGGACGGGATTGAAGATCCGCCGGAAGTACGGCGCGGGGTCGACCCCGGTCGACGCGATCCACTGCCAGTTGCCGTTGTTCTGCGACGGCTCGCCGTCGAGCAGCAGACGCTCGAACCAGGCCTCGCCCGCGCGCCAGTCGAGGTGCAGGTCCTTGGTCAGGAATGAGCCGACGACCATGCGCGCGCGGTTGTGCATCCAGCCGCTGGCGGCGAGCTGGCGCATGCCGGCATCGACGAGCGGGTAGCCGGTGCGGCCCTCCTGCCAGGCCGCGAGCAGCTCGGCGTCGGCGTCCCATTCCAGGTCGCGGTAGCGCTCCTGATATTCGAGCCGCGCATTCGCCGGGAAGTGCAGCAGCACGTGCGCGTAGAAGTCGCGCCAGGCGAGCTGGCGGACGAACGCCGCGGCGCCGTCGCCGCCGTGCTGGACCGACCGACTTTCGAGCTCGCGCGGGCTGATGCAACCCCAGCGCAGGTACGGTGACAATCCGCTGGTCCCGCCCTCCAGCGTGTCGTGCTGCTCGCCGTATGCGTCGATCGGACCGTCGAGCCAGGCGTCCATCGCGGCGCGGCCGGCGACCTCCCCCGGCCGGCAGAAGGGCTCCGCGAGCTCGTCCTCGAGCGCTGGGCCGTCGGGGAGTGATCCCGGATCGAGGTCGTGCGGGAGCGTGAGGCGGCTCGGCGCCTTCAGCAGCCGGCGCCGCTCCAGCTTCTCCCACTGGCGCCAGAACGGCGTGAACACCGTCATCGGCCGGTCGGCCTTGGTCCGCGGCTGGGAGACGTCGGCGCAGAAGTTGCCCGGTTGCGGTCGCACCTCGATGTCCGCGGCGGCGAGTGCGAGCGTGACGGCCGCGTCACGCTGCAGCGCGAACGCGGACACGTCGCTGGTCCACAGCACCGTCTGCGCGCCAACCGCCTGCGCAAGCGCGACAAGTTCGTCCTCGGGACGGCCGTGACGGACGACGAGCCGGCCGCCGCGAGCGGTCAGCTCGTCATCGAGCGCCCGCAGGCAGCCGAGCATGAACGCCGTCCGCGATCCACTTGCGAAGCGTCCGTTCAGCAGCCGGTCGTCGAGGATGAACAGCGGGACCACGCGATCGTGCTCGGCGACGGCGGCGGCCAGCGCCGGGTGATCGCGGACGCGCAGATCGCGCCGGAACCAGATGATCGCCGTGCCGGGCACGCATCGACCTTAGGGACTGCTGACCGGCAACCGCGCGCTCGCCGCGAACGTAGACTCGATGCGTGCCCGACCGCATCGTCCAGGACTTCCCGATCTTCGCGCTCGACCTCGTCGCGCTGCCGACCGAGGTCGTTCCGCTGCACATCTTCGAGGACCGCTACCGGGCGATGATGACCGAGTGCCTGGATGACGACAGCGAGTTCGGGATCGTCTGGGCCGCGCCCGACGGCCTGCGCGACATCGGCTGCGCGATGGAGATCACGAACGTGCTCGAGCGCATGGACGATGGGCGGCTGAACATCGTCACCGCCGGGACGCGGCCCTTCCGGGTCATCGAGCTCGGCTCCGAACTGCCCTACCCGACTGCGACCGTCGAGTTCCTCGAAGACGCCGACGAGCCTGTCGAGCCCGACGTGCTCGGCCATGCGCGCGAGATCTACGGCGAGCTCGTCGAGGAGGCGACCGACAAGGAGCCCGACCCCGAGGACCTGCTCGAGATGAACTCCTACGCGATGGCCGCCACGGTCGACTTTGGATCTGAGGCCAAGCAGCAGCTGCTGGACCTGCGCTCGGAGATGGCACGCCTGGAACTCGTCACGCGGCTGATCCGAGCAGCCGTCAAGCGGCTGGAGTTCGTCGAGCGCGCGCTGACCCGCGCGCGGTCGAACGGCAAGGTCCGCTTCGGCTAGGACGCCGGCTCGGCTGCTGCGGCGGCCGGCCGAGCCCGCCACGGCGGTCGTCCTTCGACCGCCGCGTACGACCCGGTGAGGATCAGCGCCAGCCCGCCGATCGTCGCCGCCGTGACCGGCTCGTCGAGGAACAGCCCGCCATAGGCGACGGCGAACATCGGCGCGAGGTACGCGACGACGGACGCGCGCGACACGCCGATCTCGGCGATCAGCGTGTAGTAGAAGAGGAACGCCAGGCCCGTGCCACCGGTCCCCAGCACGACCAGTGCGGCCCAGGTGCCGAGCGACGGCATGTGCGTCGGTGGCTGTGCGATCGCGACGGGCAACGTGGCGATCGCGCCGACGATCATCGCCGATGCCGCCACGCCGATCGGCGGCACGCCCGCGAGCTTGGTGCGGACCCAGATCGATGCGACGGCGTACAGCAGGCTCGCGCCGAGGACCATGAAGCCGCCGAGCAGCGCGTGCGGATCGTCGCCGAGGTCGACGCCGAACAGCAGTGCGACGCCGGCGATCCCGAGCCCGATGCCCCCGATCCCCCAGCCGCGCAGCACATCGCCGTGCGCCAGCCACGGCGTGAGCAGGACGATGAAGATCGCCGCGCCGGCGACTAGGATCGCGGCCAGCGACGACGGGATCCAGCGCTCGCCGTAGCTGATCAGCAGGAACGGAAGCGCGACCTGCACCATGCCGACCGCTGCCGCCCAGCGGTGCCAGCCGTCCGGGCCTGCGAACCCACTGCGACGGCGCGCCAGCGGGACGAGCACGGCGGCACCGAAGACGACGCGCAGGAAGACGAGCGACGGTGCTCGCACCCCGTCGTCGAGCGCGATCTTGATGAACATGTAGGACGCGCCCCACATCGCCGCGGTCAGCCCCATCAGGATCCATGCGCGCCGGGTCATGACCATCGAACGCCCAGGGTGGCAGATTCGTGAGCCGCGGCCCGCCGCAAGCTCAGCGCGCGAGCCCGCACACGCCCCTGGCGATGTCGCGCGTGAACTTCGCCGTCTTGTAGAACGCCGGTGGCTGCCCGGGCGAGGTGTCGCTGAAGGCGACGGTCCCCTTCTCGGTCCGCACGACGTAGCGCAGGATCGTGATCGAGCCTGGCGGCAGGCGCACGGCACGCGTCGCCGGGCCGGGGTCGCGATCGTCGCCGTTCAGCTCGAAGGCGATCTCGCGCGCGTCGATCAGCTGCTTGCTCGTGAGCGCCTTCTCGGGTCCGCCATTGCAGCGCGCGGTGCCGCCGTCGCCGACCAGCAGGGTCAGCCGCGCCCCCGGGATCGACCCGCTGCGCGTGACGATGAACAGGTCGGCTGACGGCGCGCCGCAACCGGTCGTCAGCAGCGCGGCCGCAAGGGCGCCGGTCAGCAGCGTCGCGCGCGTCATGCCGCCACCGCCGCTCCGCCGCGGCGCGGGTCGCCGCCGCCGCTGACGGCGCCGCTGCGCGGGTCACGCTCGATCGCCTGGGCGCCGCCGAAGAACAGACTCGGCGCGGCGAACCGCACGACCTCGCGCCCACTGGCCGACAGAGCGCCGATGTCGACGCCCGGCTCGGCATAGACGACGCCGCCCTCGGGGTGCAGCCGTGGCGCCTCGATCGCCTGACCCGCGGGCATGCCGTGATCGATCACGTTGAGGATCACCTGCAGGATCGCCGATCGGATCCGGTTGGAGCCGGCACTGCCGAGCACCAGCTCGACGTCCCCGTCCGGGCCGAGCACCGCCGACGGCGCCATCATCGACGGCATCCGGCGGCCCGCCGGCATGCGGAAGAACCCGAGCGGGTTGAGGTCCTCCTCGCCCATGATGTTGTTGAGGTGGATGCCGGTTCCCGGGACGACGACGCCCGACCCCTCGCCGTTGGTGCAGGTCACCGAGCACGAGCGGCCGGCCGCGTCGAGCACGCAGATGTGGGTCGTCGCGCCGAGCCGCGAGCCGAGCGTGCGCTCGAGGAACCCGGGCTCGGCGAGGCCATCGACGAACTCCGGCGTGCGCAGCGCCTGAACGGTCTCCATCACCGACGCGAGCTCGACCGCCGACGGCGGCGCGGCCTGCTCGTCGAGCGCGGCGAGCGCCAGGGCCAGCAGGATGCCGCCGGCCGACGGTGGCGGATTGGTCAGGACGCGGCGGCCGCGGAACGACACGGCGGCCGGCGCGCGCACGATCGGCGCGTAGGCGGCGAGGTCGGCGGCGTTGAGCATGCCTCCGGCGCCGCGGACCTGGGCGACCATCGCCCGCGCCAGGTCGCCGGTGTAGAACGGCGCCGGCCCGTCGCTGCCCAGCCGCTCGATCGTCGCCGCCAGCTCCGCGCTGCGGAACGGCTCGCCGGCCTTGAGCGGCCGCCCGCCGGGGGCGAACTCGGCCTCGGACTCCGGCGACAGGCGCAGGAGCTGCTCGAGGATCTGGAAGACGTAGCCCTGCTCGGCGTTGAGCGCGACCCCCTCCCGGGCGAGCGCGGCGGCCGGGGCGGCGAGGTCGGCAAGCGGCAGTTCGCCCCAGCGATCGGCCGCGGCGGCGAGCCCCGCCGGGCTGCCGGGGACGCCGACCGACGGCGGCCCGCAGTTGAAGATCTGGCTCGTGTCGCCGAAGTCGACGTCGACCGGAGTCAGGAACGCATGGTCGGTCGGGTCGGCGCCCTCGCCCGGCGCTGCGACGAAGAAGTCGAGCAGCGTCGGCGTCCAGCCGCCGCCGCAGGCGAGCAGGTAGCCGCCCGCACCGGGACCGGTCAGCAGCGGCTCGCAGACCCACGAGGCCATCACCGCCGCGATCGCGGCGTCGACCGCGTTGCCACCGGCACGCAGCACGTCGGCGCCGACCTGCGCCGTCCGCGGATGCCCCGCCGCCACCATGCCTGCAAACGCCGTCACGTGCGGGGAGCGTACGGCGACCGTGGGATCCGGGCGGACTCGGCCCGCGTGGCGCTGGGCGCCGGGCCGCACGGCGGGCATCGAGGGGAGGCGATCCGTCAGGCCTCCGGGCCGCCCGCGAAAACCGTGTGACAGATCGGACGTGGGCCGGATTGACGACCACAGTGGTCGTCATATCAGCCCACCCCGGTCCGTCGAGCGCGTGGCGGCGGGACGAACGGCGGGCATCGAGGGGAAGACGCGAAGCCGCCAGACCTGCCGGGGCCAAGCGGTGAGCTGAGCGAGAGATCCTGGATGCATGGCGCCGCACGCAGTCGGCCGATTGTGCACTCGCACATCGGCCGGCCTGCGGGTGGCGTCAGGCGCCGGGAGATCCGCTCAGATCAGCGCTTGGGGACAAATTCTGGGACGTCCAGGCGATCCACACCCTTGCCCGTCCGCACGGTGCTGCCGCCCTTGCGCTCGACCCGCGGCTCGCCGCGGGGCTCTTCAAGTGCGCGGCGTCCGGCGCGTTGGGCGGTGCGGCCGTAGCGGGTCGCCACGACGGTCACCCAGACCTGGTCCTCGAGGCCTTCGTCGACCATCGCGCCGAAGATGATGTTCGCCTCCGGATGGGCGGCCGCGGCGACGGCCTTGGCCGCCTCGTTGACCTCCCACAGCGACAGGTCCGTGCCGCCGGTGATCGACAGCAGGATCGACGTCGCGCCCTCCATGCTCGTCTCCAGCAGCGGCGAGGAGACGGCCTGCTCGGCCGCGTCGAGCGCGCGCTGATCGCCCGTGCCCATGCCGATGCCGAGCAGTGCCGGCCCGGCTTCGGTCATGATCGTTCGCACGTCGGCGAAGTCGAGGTTGATGATGCCCGGGAGCGTCACCAGATCACTGACGCCCTGCACGCCCTGGCGCAGCACGTCGTCGGCGACGCGGAACGCCTCGACCATCGACGTGCGCTGGTCGAGCACGTTGAGCAGCTTGTTGTTGGGAACGACGATCAGCGTGTCGACCTCGTCGGCGAGCGCGTCGATGCCGACCTCCGCGGCCGACTGGCGCCGCTAGCCCTCGAAGCCGAACGGCTTGGTCACGATGCCGACGGTCAGCGCGCCGAGCTCCTGCGCGATGCGCGCCACGATCGGCGCCGCACCGGTGCCCGTGCCGCCGCCCTCTCCGGCAGCGATGAAGACCATGTCCGAGCCCTTGAGCAGGTGTTTGATCCGGTCATAGTCCTCCATCGCCGCAGCCCTACCCAGCTCGGGGTTGGCGCCGGCGCCGAGGCCCCGGGTCAGCTCCTCGCCGATGTGGATCGTCAGATCCGCGTCGGACTGCTGCAGCGACTGCATGTCGGTGTTGACGGCGACGAACTCGACGCCTCGGACCTCGGCCTCGACCATCCGGTTGACGGCGTTGACGCCGGCACCGCCGACGCCGACGACGCGGATCACCGGCGTGCCGGCGGTCTGCTGCGAGCCGGCCCACGGGTTCTCCTCGTAGGCCGGGCGCGCCGGCGGGGTGATCGGCCGGTCGGGCGCGGCGCGCTCCATGATGTTCTCCGGGATGTCCGAGCTGAACGCGTGACGCAGGCGCTCCTGCGGGGTGGCGATGCGACGCTCGGGCTCCGGCTCCTCCTCGCCGTCGGAGGTCAGCGCGGGATGCGGCAGGTCGCCGCGACCGGCCGGCGTGGCCGGCTCGGTCGCCGGCGCGTCCTTCGCCTCGGCGTCCGCGGCAGGCGGCGCGGCGGGCTCGTCGGCTTTGGCCTGCGGCTCGCCCGGAGCGTTCGGATCGGTCCGCCGGAACAGCTCGGCGAGCGGCCCTTCGCGCATGCTCGCGCGGTCGCGCTTATTGCCGGCCATGGGACAGGACCTCCTTGGCGAGATCACGGTAGGACTGGGCTGCCAGGCTGTCCGGGTCGTACTTGAGAACGGACATGCCCTTCACCGGCGCCTCCGCGAAGCGGATCGTCTTTCGAATGCGAGAGGCGAAGACCTGGTCCCCGAAATTCTCCTCGAGGATCTGGATCGCCTCCTGCGCGTGAACCGTCCGGGAATCCATCAGCGTGGGCAGAATGCCCTCGATCTCGACGTCCGGGTTGAGGTTCTCGCGAATCATCTGGAGCGTGTTCTGGAGCTGGATCAGCCCCCGCATCGAGAGATACTCGCACTGGACGGGGACGATCACCTTGTCAGCGGCCGTGAGCGCGTTGATCGTCAGCAGTCCGAGGCTCGGCGGCGTGTCGATGCAGACGAAGTCGTAGTCGTCCTCGACGTCCTTCAGCGCCTTGGCCAGCGCGCGCTCGCGACCGATCATCGTCGACATCGCGATCTCGGCCCCGGCGAGGTCGATCGAGGAGACGGCGACGTCGATCTCGCGCTTGCGGATGATCTGGCGGATCGGCATCCGGTGCACGAGCACGTCGTACAGCGACTCCTCGAGCGTGTCCGGATCCATCCCCTGCGACATCGTCAGATTGCCCTGCGGATCCATGTCGACGCAGAGCACGCGATGGCCGGTCTCGGCGAACGCGACGGCAAGGTTCAGGGTCGTCGTCGTCTTGGCGACGCCGCCCTTCTGGTTGGCGAAGGCGATGACCTTCATGCGAGGCTCCTGGGTTCCACGATGGCTGCGGAGCCGGTCGGCCCCGTTCAGGCCAGGTATTCGCAGTGGCGGCGCCGAGTCCTTTGCCCGCGGCACCCGTGCCGGACGGCTTGGGACGTCAGTTGCAGGCTTGGCCGTGCGAGGTGTCGTTCGGGTCGGCCAGCCGCATGAACACGGAGTCCTCGAACGTGGCCGTCGGCTTGCTCGTGTTGAAGGCCCGATCGGGCAGCACGGTGAAGCTGATCGCGATCTTGACCTGCAGCGGCAGGTTGGTGGCGCTGAGCGGCGTCGCGAGCAGCGTGCTCGGCGTCGGCGTGGCGCCCGCGGTCCAGGCGTAGTAGCGCAGCATCGGGACCCCGGCGACCTGCTGGACGTTCTCCAGCAGCGTCTTCGTGCTCGTCGGCGCGACCGGGAACGTGACCGACGGGACCGATCCGGCGGCGGCGGGCGTCCCGACCCAGCGCTTCAGCGTCAGGTCGCCGCCGGCGAGGACGATCTCGTGCTTCTCGGGCGTCACCCCGGCACCTGCGAGGTTGATGTAGTAGACGATGTCGGTGTCGCTGGCCGAGACCATCGCCGGCTCGGTCGAGCTGAGGCACGTCTGGGCGCGCAGATCACGGGTGATCAGGTCCAGCGCCAGGCGTCCGCGCTGGGTTGCATCGATGCGCTGCTGCGTGCGCCGCGACAGCGCGAACGACGTGTCGAGGACCTGGATGATCCCGAAGATCACGACGATCCCGACGATCATCGACACGAGCAGCTCGATCAGCGAGAAGCCCTCCTCACCGCGCAGCCGCGCGGCGAGGTCAGCGGGCCGGAACCTGCTCATGCTCGTTCAGCAGCCGCCATGAGGCGGAGACGGGGTCGAGGAAGTGCGGCGGCGAGCGGTACGCCAGCCGTGGGTCGTACTGGTAGTCCTTGATGTAGCCGCTGGACAGGGAGGTGCCCGAGAACGTGCCGACGGCGCCGCGGTAGTTCTGCGCGATCGAGCCGAACACGTGCAGCGTGCCGAGGCCGCTTCCGCAGGTGTACGCGTCGACGGCGAAGGAATGCGCGAGCGACAGGATCGCGGCCTGGATCGTGATGTTGCTGAGGTTCGGCGTGCCGTCGGCGGTGCAGCTGCTCGTGCTGGCCGGCGTCACGACGTGCTGGACGCGGACGAATTCGTTGGCGACCAGGCCGATCAGCGCGTCGTTGCTGTAGCGGATGTCGCCGTCGGCGATGACGTCCTTCTGGCTGGCGATCGTGATCGCGGTGTCGCTTGTGCCGTGGACGAAGACGTTGGCGCAACCGTTGGGCTGCGCGAGCGGCGTGTCCGCGTTGTAGCCGACGCCGCAGGCGCCGTTCTTGACGTAGATCAGTCCGTTTGCCGGGTAGGCGACATTCGGCGTGGTGACGCCCGTGGCGTCGTCCTTGATGTCGAAGCCGCCCGCCTTCAGCGTGATGTGCTTCGTCCCGGTGAACACGTACGCGGGCAGCGCGTCACCCTGCAGCGCGAGGTTCGTCGGCGGCATCGCCAGCACGTTGTAGGCGTTGATCAGCTGGCCGTTGAACGTCGGCGAGCCGGTGCAGCCGCCGTTGGCGCGCCAGCCCGAGCCGAGCGGCGGACCGGGCGAACTGGGGTTCAGCTCGATGTGGGTCGAGCCACCGCCGCCGAACGTCGGCGAGCCGCAGGTCAGGATCGAGTCGTTGGTGTGGAACGGACCGACGATCGAGTCGGCGGCGATGAAGTTCAGCTCGACGCAGCCGCCGACGCCGGGGAGGTTGGCCGAGCCGCGCCCGTCGCGCCAGTAGCCGCAGTTGGTGCTCGCCCAGGCGGCGTAGGCGGCGGGTGTGTACCAGGCGGGATCGCGCGTCTCGTAGTTGGTGAAGTAGATGAAGTCGAGGAACGTGTGGCGGCGCAGGCGGGCGACGATGCTGCGCTTCATCCCGCGGACCCGGCCGGTGGCGCGGACGTTGATCGTGCCCTGGTCGAGCAGCGAGTTGGCGGCCGTCGTCGGAGTCGTCCCGACGCACGTCGTGTTACCCGGAGCGGGCAGCAGCTCGACGGTGTACTGCGCCTCGGACCCGGGCAGGTAGCGCCACGTGCGCGGATCGCCGCCACTGCCGTTCCACTGCTGGCTGAGGTACTGCGTTCCGCCGATCGCGGTGCACGTCGTCCAGACCTCGGGGTCGTCGGTGAGGCGGAAGAGGTACGCATTGAGTCCTGCCTCAGCGGCGGCGTACGCGGCTTTGCGGTCCTGGTCGCGGCGGCTCAGGCCGGTGTCGGCCTGGACGCTGGTCAGCAGCGCGGCGGTCAGCGCGCTGACGAGAATCAGCACGGCGATGACGCTCGGCAGCGCCATGCCGGCGTCCGAGCGAACGTGGCCTCGCAGGCGTCGAAGCAGGGTCATGGGCACGTCCCTGCGGATCCGCTTGAGGGAACCGTCAGCGTCGTGACGGGCGATCCGGCCGCCAGGCGATTCTGGACCGTGGTGGTGACCTTGCGCTGCGTGCCGGAGATGTTCGCGTTGGCGCAGACCGAGTAGTCGCCGTAGGGCAGCGCGGGACTGACGAGCGTGGCCGCCGCAGTCAGGGCACCGGCGAACGTGGAGCCACAGCCGGAGGGCGGCGTCACGCGCACATTGGCGCCCGGCAGCAGCGCGCCGACGCTGTTCTTGACGACGATGTTGAGGGCGGGCATCCGCACCGTGACCGTCGACCCGGCAGCCGGGTTGACCGCGACGATCGGGACGGTCTGGCCGTAGAGGCTCGGGTCGTTCGCGGCGCACGACCCGCCCCAGACGCCGTAGCCGTCGCTGAACGGGAACAGCGTCGAACCGGAGTTGATGCTCGCCTGCGGCGATCCGGCGGTGAACGTGCGCGTGCTCGGCGACGGCAGCGCCGAGTTGCTGACGATGAATCCGGACCCCTGTGCCGCGACGGTGGAGCCTCCGACGACCGAGTCGAAGCTCGTCGTCAGCGACGCCGCCCGGTCGTACAGATAGACCAGGCTCGACGTCGCGCTGTCGGCGACCGAGGTCGCCTGGGTGACCGACTGCTGGCCGTTCTTGTCGACGTAGCCGGCCTGGTTCACGTTTGCCGTGTAGGCCCCGATCGGCAGGTAGCCGAAGAACAGGCAGCCGGAGGCGTCGGTGACGCCGGAGACGGTACGCGCGCCGGCGAGGTTGACCGTGATGCCGGGCACGGCCCCGCCGCTGCGACTGACCATCTGCACCTTGATGCTGCCGTCACCGGGGCGTACGGCGAACAGGCTTTCGGTCTTGATCGGCTTGATGTTCCCGATCGTCGGCCACGTCACCGTGGTCACGACCTTCAGGTAGTCCGCGCCCGAGGATCCAGGTGCGCACGTCGCGACACCGGTCGCGTCGTCGATCCACGTCGCGGCAGAGGAGATCGTGTACGTCACCGCGGCGACCGTCTGCGTGCGCGTCGTCGACAGGTCGGCCGGATCGAACTGCTTCAGCGCCCGCATCCGCTCCATCTCGCTCTGCGCGAGACCGGCGGCGACGCTGCGGTGGCGGTTGCTCGCGCTCGACTTTGCGGCGGTGTCGAGCGAGGAGAAGAAGCCGAGTGCGAGGACCACGAGCATCACGGCGGCGACGAGCGCCTCGACGAGCATGCTGCCCCGCTCGCCGGAGCGCACGGGCGTTCCGGGCGGAATCCCGGCCCGGGGCACACTGCGAGGACAACGATCTCCCACCCCGCGGATATCGGCCGCCGGGCGCGGATTCTTGACCATCTGCGCGGATTTGCAGCGTTGCGCCCAGCCGATCCTGGTCGGGATGCGGCGCAACGATCCATCTAGGGTGGCATTGATGAGCGCGCGCGGCGGGGGGATCAGCCACTGGGACGAGGTTCCGCCGCGCCCCTACGAGCACGGCGACCTGCGCGCGACGCGGCTGCGAATCGGCCCGCGGGCAGGGGCATCCGTCGTCGGCCTGAGCCGCTTCCTGATCCCGCCGGGCTGCCGATCGATGCCGGTCCATGTCCACGCCGACGAGGAGGAGATCTTTCACGTCCTGACTGGCGATGGGTTCGCCTACATCGGCGACCAGAGCTTCGCGATCGGTCCCGGCGACACGCTCGTCCATCCGGCCGGCGGACGGCCGCACACGATCCTCGCCGGCGGCAGCGACCTCGACGTCCTCGTCTTCGCAAGCGGCTCGCCGACGAACCTCACCTACCTCGCGCGCCCGCAGCTGTTCTGGGCCGGGCCGCACTGGATCCCCGCAGCGTCCGAGCATCCGTTCAAGGCTGAGGCCGCGTGTGGGCCGCTGGTGCTGCCCGAACCGACCGTCGAGCGCCCGGCCACGATCGTCGCGCTGGCCGACGTCGCGCCCGACCAGCACCAGCGCGAGGGCTACCGCGGCAGCTGGCGCGACCTCGCCTCGCCGGGCGGCTCGGTCCAGTCCGGCCTGCGTCACGTCACGCTCGACGCCGGGCAGATGAGCGCGCCGCCGCACTGGCACTCCTGCGAGGAGGAGCTGTTCGTGATCCTCGGCGGGACCGGCGAGCTGCTGCTGATGGAGAATGACCTGACCGAGACGCGGACGCCGCTCATCCCCGGCAACGTCGTTGCTCGGCCGTCGGCGACCGGCGTCGCCCACGCACTGATCGCCGCTGAAGCGGGCCTGACGTTCCTCGCCTACGGCCTGCGCGATGCCGGCGAGATCGTCTACTACCCGCGCTCGCGCAAGGCGTATCTCGGTCCGCTGCTGGTCCGCGTCGAGCCGGTCGCCGACTACTGGGACGGCGAGCCGTGAGCCACGCCTTCGCCCCGCGGCGGGTCCCGGAGCTGCTCGGTCACGAACTCATCGTCGTCATCGGCAAGGGCGGCGTCGGCAAGACGACGGTGGCGACCGCACTCGGCGTCGCGGCGGCGCGGCGCGGGCTGCGGGTGATCGTCGCCGAGGTCGCCAGTCGCGACGACGTGCGCGCGACGCTCGGTCACGCCGACGAGGACCGCGATCGTGAGGTCGAGCTGGCGTTCGGCGTGCATCACATCTCGATCGATCCCGACGCCGCGCTCCGCGAGTACCTGCTCGACCAGCTCGGCTCGCGCTCGCTGGCGGACGCGCTCGGCGGCAGTCGCGCGTTCGGCTACCTCGCCGCGGCGACGCCGGGCCTGCGCGAGCTGCTGACGATCGGCAAGGTCTGGGAACTGGCCCAGGCCGACCGCCGGACGGCGGGCGCGCAGCCGTACGACGTGGTGATCCTCGACGCGCCGGCGACGGGCCACGGGCTGGCCGTGCTGCGCGCGCCGCGCACGTTCGCCCAGACGGCCGCCGCGGGGCGCATCGCGCGGCAGGCCGGGCAGATCGACGACCTCGTCCGCGACCCGGCGCGGACGGCGATCGTCGCGGTCGCCCGCCCCGAGGAGCTGCCGGTCAACGAGGCGATCGAGCTGGAGGCCGCGCTCGCGCGTGAGATCGGCCTGCCGCTCACCCTCGTCGTCGTCAACCGCGTCGTCGCCGGCCGCTTCACCGCCGCCGAATCGCGGCGGCTGGCCGCCGCCGGCGACGGTCCCGCGGTGCGCGCCGCCCGTGCTCGCGGCCGCCATGCACGCGGCCAGCAGGCGCAGGTCGCGCGGCTGCGCCGAGCCGTCGGCTGCCCGGTCGCCGGCATGCACGAGCTGTTCCACCCGGCGCTCGATGCGCGCTCGATCCGCACGCTGTCCGGCGACCTGGAACGGGTCCTGTGAACGCCCGCAGTCGCTCCGGCGACGGGCCCCTCGGAAGCCACCTGCGCGATGCGCAGGTCGTCATCTGCGCCGGTTCCGGGGGCGTCGGCAAGACGACGACCTCGGCAGCGATCGCGCTCGGCCTGGCTGCACGCGGCCAGCGCGTCGCGGTGGTGACGATCGACCCGGCGCGGCGACTGGCGGACGCGCTCGGCGTCGGCGAACTCGGGGGCGAGCCGACACTGGTCGATCCGTCGCGGTTCGCGCAGGCCGGCGTGCCGATCGCCGGTGAGCTCTGGGCGATGACGCTCGACGCCAAGCGGACATTCGACGAGCTGATCGAGGCGCTGGCGCCGGATGCGCGCTCGCGCGATGACATCCTCGGCAACCGGATCTACCAGCAGCTGTCGGGCGCGATCGCGGGTTCTCAGGAGTTCACGGCCGTCGCCAAACTGCACGAACTGCACACGTCGGGGCGCTTCGACGTGCTCGTCCTCGACACGCCGCCGTCGCGCAACGCGCTCGACTTCCTCGACGCGCCGGACCGGCTGACGGCGTTCTTCGACGGTCGTGCGCTGCGGCTGCTGCTGACGCCGAGTGGCATCGCCGGCCGCGCACTCGGTCGCGGCACGGGGCTCGTGCTGAGCACGCTGCGGAGGCTGACGGGCGCCGATCTGCTGACCGACCTGAGCGTCTTCTTCACCGCCCTCGGCGGCATCGTCGACGGCCTGCGCGAGCGCGCCGAGAGCGTGCGCCGGCTGCTGTCCGATCCGGCGACGACGTTCCTCGTCGTCACCTCCCCCGAGCGCGAGCCGGTCGCCGAGGCGATCTTCTTCACCGCCAAGCTGCGCGAGGCGGACATGCCGTTCGGCGGCGTGATCGTCAACCGCGTCCACGAGCTGCTCGGCGCCGGCGCCGAGCATCCGGCACCCGAGGACATCGCCGCCGAGCTGGAGACCGAGCTGGGCGCACCGCTCGCGCGCAAGGTGCTGCGGACGTACGCCGAGGCACTCGAGCTCGCCGCCCGCGACGCCCGCGCGATCGAGCACCTGCGAGCGCAGACGCGCCCCGACCTGCTCGTGCTCGTTCCCGAGCTCGACCAGGACGTCCACGACGCCGAAGGGCTGGCGGCGGTGCACGCCCACCTGTTTCCCAGACGCGGCTAGTACAGCAACGCGGACGTCGCCCGCGGGCGCCTGCGGAACAGCAGGCATCGACGGGGTTGGGCCGGACGGCCCCGGGCCTGCGGCTCGATGGCGGTCCGCGCCGGGCATCGAGGCGGCTCCTATGCACGTCATGCATGCATCAGCGCCGGATCGATCCGCAGCGGCCTGCCACCGGCAGGCGCACCCGTCAGCCGTGGCTCGCCCGCCCGTCTCGCAGGCCGCCGTGGCAGGTGCGGGCTAGAACAGGAACTCGGACGTCGCTCGCTCGGGCTGCGTCGTGCGCGGTGCGACGGTCGGCGGCGTGGCGGCGCGCAGCAGCGAGTCCGCAAGCCCGCGCAGGTCGGCGTCGAGGTGCCCGCAGAGCACGTCGCGCAGCAGCGCCCGGAGACTGGCGCCGAGCTCGCTGGTCAGGCCGTCGAGCTGCGGGTCGACGGCGGCGCCGGCGATCACGGCCTGTTCGAGCGAGGCAGCGTGGGCGACACGCTGCGCCAGGGCCGTCCGGCCCGCCGGTTCGGCGCAGAGGACGGCGAGGCGCTCGCCGAGCAGGCCAGCGTGCGCGCCCTCCGGCTCCAGCAGCGCGCGCAGTGCGAGCAGCAGATCGCTCAGCGCCTCGGCCGCCTGCGGGCGCTCACTGGCGAGCTCGAAGCGGCGCAGCGCCCAGGCGACGGGCCCGCTGGCCGGGGTGCGCCGCGAGACGAGGCTGAGGAATGCGCGCAGCTCGTCCTCCTGCTCGGGTGCGATGCGCAGATCGCCGGCGGCGACGCCGGTCGTGCCGAGCGCGACGGGCTGCCAGGGACCGGCCCCGGTCCGCGTCCAGGCGAGCGGCGCGAACGCGGGACGGAACGGGGCGTACAGCCGCAGACCGACGAGCAGCCGGCGCAGGCGCACGCGCGCGTGGTGCTGCGGTGCCTCGTCGCCCGGGGCCGGTTCCCAGCGCAGCACGACGAGCGTCTGCGGCACGTCGCCGCGCGAGAAGCGCGCGTCGTCGGGGACATCGGGGCAGGTGTCGCCGCGAGCGAGACTGAGGCCGTCACCGAGTTCAACCAGCTGCGAATCGAGCGTGATGCCGAGGAGGGCCGCGGTGACGACCGTCTCGGCGCGGCCTTCGGCGACCAGGCGCTCGAGCTCGCGGTAGGCACCGTCGAAACGCTGTTCGTCGAAGGCGAAGTCCGTCGAGTCCTCGAACACGCGGCCAAGGAACGTGAACAGCGCGCTGTCCGCCCGGTCGCGCCCGGCCGGCCGCGCGTGGACGCCCTGCGCGTCGAGGTAGGCGTCGAGCCTGCCCGCAGCGACGAGCGCGTGCGCGGCGGGGAGGTAGCTCGCCAGCCGGCCGAGTTCACCGCCGCGTTCAAGGATGAAGGCGCCGGTCAGCGGCCGGTAGCAGTACAGCGGCGCACTGCGGCGGCCCGCCTCGACGACCTCGAACGGCACCTCGTGCCCGGCCTGCGCGTCGCCCGCGAGCTGCGCGGCGGCCTCGACGCTGAAGTCGTGCAGGGCGGAGCGGAGCTGGCTCAGGCGCATACACCGCGGTTCGGGGCGAGCCCGGGCGGTCCTGCCGCTGCAGCGGCGGTTGCAGGCCGCCGGCGCTGCAACAACGGCTGCGGGATGTCCCGCCGAGCCGGCCGATGGGGGCTGCATGAGGATCGCCGCGGTCGCCGCCACCGCACTCACCGCCTTCGTCGTCCTGGCCGCGCCCGCGCGCGCTGAGGACCCGACCGGCGGCGCCGGGTTCGGCAGCATCCCGCCCGTGGCCGCCCCGACGCAGCCGGCGACGCCGACGAGCACCGGCGGCATCGACCCCTCGGCACCGGTCACGACGCCGGTCCCGGTGGCCGGCGAGGTTGCCACGGTCGGGGCCGACGGCAACGCGATCGCGCCGGCCGACGCACCGGCCGTCATCAAGGAGATCATCGCCGCCGGCAACGCCATCGCCCGCAAGCCCTACGTCTGGGGCGGGGGCCACCAGCGCTGGCTCGCGCGCGGCTACGACTGCTCCGGCTCGGTCTCCTACGCGCTCCACGGCGCCAGCCTGCTCGATGGCCCGCTGGTCTCCGGCGGCTTCATGCGCTGGGGCGACGCCGGCCGCGGCTCCTGGGTGACGATCTACGCCAACCGCGGCCATGTCTTCATGATCGTCGCCGGTCTGCGCTTCGACACGTCCGGCCAGCGCCAGGGCGGCACGCGCTGGCAGGCGGCGCCGCGAACCGTGCGGGGCTTCCGCATCCGGCACCCCGTCGGCCTGTAGCCGCCGGCGACCCTCGCATCCACCCGCCGCGGCGCGTACCGTTCAGCGTGATGCACCCGCCGACTGAGCACGTCCATGGCCGCGGCTGCGGCCACCTCGCCATCGTCCATGACGGCCACGTCGACTTCGTCGAGGACGGTCACCTGCGCCATCCGCACGGCGATCACGTCGACGAGCACGTGCTGGCGATCGACGCGCGCAACCCGGGCGACTGCGCGGACGGCCATCCGTGTGGCGCCCACGGCGCCGACCACGTGCACGGACCGGACTGCGGCCACCCGGCCGTCCCCCACGGCGACCACGTCGACTACCTCGTCGACGGTCACCTGCACCATCAGCACGACGGTCACTGCGACGACCACGGCGCCGTCGTCGTCGCCTAGCTCCCGTCGCGGCAGTCGCGACACAGTCCGTGCAGCGTCACCTCGTGCACGTCGATGCTGGCGCCGAGCCGGTGCTCGACCGCGTGGATCGCCTGTTCGAGCGCGTCGTCGCTGAACGGCACCATCCGCTCGCAGCGCCGGCAGACGAGGTGATGGTGGTGCGCGCCGTCGGGATGGACGAGTTCGAAGCGCCGCTCGCCGCCGCCAAGGTCGGACGCGTGCAGCAGACCGGCATCCTGCAGGGCGCTCAGCGCGCGGTAGACGCTGGCCGGCGCGACCCGGCCACCGCCGGCGCGCAGGGTTGCCGTCAGCTCGGCGGCGGTGCAGCAGCCTTCGCCGCCCGCCAGCGCCTCGATCACGGACGCCCGCGCGCCGCCGGCGCGGTGCCCGCGCGCGGCCAGTCGCTCGTGTGCGTGGTCGGCCCAGGCCCGCCCGCGATCGGTCATCGCGCGGCCGCCGCGCGCGGCCGCGCGTCACGGACCGCCCGGGCGAGCAGCGCGAGCAGGTAGGCGACGACGATTGCCGCCGTGACGCAGGCGCCCGCGGCGATCGCCGCGTAGTACGACAGGTAGAGCCCGGCCAGCGCCGTCACGACGGCCGTCGCGGTGGCCAGCGCCATCATCGGCGCCAGCCGCTGCGTCAGCACGCGGGCGGTCGCCGCCGGGCCGACCAGCGTCGCCACGACGAGCAGGTTGCCGAGCGCCTGCACGGCGATGAGCGTCGCCAGCGCCAGCAGCAGCGTCAGCACGACGTCGGCCGCGGTGCCCTTCCGCGCGCCTGCCGACGAGCGGTCGAACCCGATCGCCGCCAGCGTCGGGTGCAGGACGCCGAGCACGGCGAGACAGACGACGCCGAGCCCCGCAGCGAGCACCAGGTCGCGCGGGCCGACGCCGAGCACGTCGCCGAACAGCAGCGAGCCGAGCCCCTTCGGTGTGCGCGGTGACAGCCCGAGCAGCACGCCGAGCCCGAGCAGCGTCGTGATCACGACCGCCACCGCGACATCGCGATCAAGGCCATCGACGCGCCCGACGGCGGCGATCGCCAGCGCCGCGACGAGCAGTCCCGCGGCGCCGCCGACCAGCAGCGGGATCCCGGTCAGCGCCGCCAGGACGAGGCCCGGGAACATCGCGTGCGCGAGCGACTCGGCGCTGTAGGACAGACCCCACAGCACGACCCACGTGCCAAGCACACCGGCGACGACGCCGAGCAGCACCAGTTCGCCGGCCGCGCGCGCGACGACGGGCGACGCGAACGGCTCGGCCAGCGTGTGGAGGATGCTGGTCGCGAGCGTCATCGGTGGTCGTGGTGGTGATGTGCGGGCAGGATCGCCGCGCCGGCGCCGTCCGCGAGCGGGATCAGCGCGGCGCCATACGTGCGCTCGATGACCTCCATGCTCAGCGTCTGGTCCGGCGCGCCGAACGCCACCTGGACGCCGTTGAGGCAGAGCACGAGGTCCCAGGCGCGGGCCTGCTCGATGTCGTGGCTGGCCATCAGCAGCAGGCGACCCTCGCCGGCGAGTTCGTCGAGCAGCGCGGTCAGGCGATCGGCGCTGCGCGCGTCGAGGCCGCGGAACGGCTCGTCGAGCAGCAGCACCGGCGCGTCCTGCACGAGTGCGCGGGCGACGAGGACCCGCTGGCGCTGCCCGCCCGACAGGTCGCCGAACGTCGTCCCGGCGAGGTCGGTGAGTCCGACGCGCTCGAGCGCCGCCGCGGCGAGCACCCGGTCGGCGCGGCCGGGCCGGCGGTGCCACGGCAGCCGCGCGACGGCGCCCATCAGCGCGACGTCGAACGCCGACACGGGGAAGTCCAGACGCGAGCGGTCGGTCTGCGGCACCAGCGCAGCGCCGCCGCCGGGAAGCTCGAAGCGCCCGGCGGACAGCGGCAGCGCACCGGTCAGGACCGCGAACAGGGTCGACTTGCCGCCGCCGTTGGGTCCCAGGACGCAGACGCGGTCGCCGGCACGGGCGGTGAACGTGACGTTGGCGATCGCCGGGACGACGGCGCCGGGGTACGTCGCCGCCACGTCGTCGGCGATCAGCAGCAGCGGCGCGTCGGTGGTCACGGGCGGCACGCCATCGCTCCCCCGGTCATGCCGGCGACGAGGCGCTCGGCGTTGGCCGCGAGCATCCCGTCGTAGGTCGCCCCGGACGTCCCGGCGGCGCCGAGCGTGTCGCCATAGAGGTGCGCACCAAGCACCGCTCCGGTGTCGGCGGCGATGCGGCCCGACAGGCGCGCGTTGACGGACGACTCGGGGAAGATCGCACGGACGTGCGTGCGCCGGATCGTCGATTCGAGGTCCGCGACGTCACCGGCCGAGGCCTGTGCCTGCGTCGAGTTGGACGGGATCACCGCGCCGACGACCGTGATGCCGTAGCGGCCCGCGAGGTAGGCGAACGCGTCGTGGTCGGTGACGATCAGCCGCTGCGCCGGCGGGATGCGCGCAATGCAGGCGGCGATCGCGCGATCCAGCCGCCCCAGCCGGCTGCGGGCAGACCGCGCGCGGCGGCGGTAGCCGCCCGCTCCGGCGGGATCAACGCGGGCGAGCGTCGCCGCGATCGTTGTGAGCGCCGCCGCGCCGTTGCGCGGGTCGTGCCACCAGTGGGGGTCGGGCCCGCCGTCGCCGGCACGGAGCTGGACGGGCACCGTGGCGCCGACGTCGACGACGCGGGCGCCGCCGGCCGCGCGAACCAGGTCGCCCGACCAGCGGTCCAGGCCGAGCCCGCTGACGAACACCGCGTCGGCCCGCGCGACGCTGAGCGCGTCCTTCGGCCGGGGCTCGTAGTCGTGCGGGTCGGAGTTGGGCTGCAGCAGCTGGCGCACGCGCACGCGCGAGCCGCCGACCGCGCGCGCCAGGTCGCCGAGCTGCGTCGTCGTCGCCGCCACGGTCACTGGCCGCTCGGCGCCCGTTGCTTTCGATCCGCAGCCACTGCCCGCGAGCAGCAGCGCGGCCCCCGCCACAACCGCCACGAGCGACCGCGCCGGGCGCCGGCGCAGCGCGCGTATGCCCGCGGCAGCGGCGAACACGCCGCCCGTCTGCACGGCGATCGCGGCACCGGGCGGGACGTCGAGCTGGAACGCCAGCCACAGTCCGGCGACGCCCTCTGCCGCGGCCAGCGCGACGGTCGCAAGCTGCCACGGCGCCAGCCGATCGACCAACAGGCGGGTGGTCGCGGCGGGCACGACGAGCAGCGCACTGGCCAGCAGCGAGCCGGTCGCGGCGAGCGCGGCGACAGCGCCGATCGCCGTCAGCAGCAGCAGCACCAGGTCGGCCGGTCCGGACGGCGTCGCCGCTCCGGCAAAGCCGGTCGCCAGCCAGCGCGGTCCGGCGATCCGGCCGGCGATCAGCGCGGCGAGCGCGACGGCCAGCGCGAACCGCACGTCGGCTCCGTCGATCGTCAGCAGGCTGCCGAACAGCAGTCCGTCGACCCGCGCCTGCGAGGCGTAGACGTCGCTCGCCAGCAGGACGCCGGCGGCCAGTCCGCCGGCCAGGACGAGCGCCGTCGCCGTGGCCGGATCGGTTCCGCGACGGCGCCCGGCGACGGTCACCAGCCCGGCGATCGCGACGGCCGTCGCGGTGGCGCCGAGCGTTGCCGAGAAGCCCGCCCCGTCAGCCAGCACGAGCCCGGGAAACGTCGCCGTCCCGGCGGCGTGGGCGAAGAACGACAGTCCGCGAAGCACGATCCAGGTGCCCAGAACGCCGGCGATGACGGCGAGCACGAGCACCTCGGCGATGCCGCGCTGAAAGAACGGGAGCGTGAACGGGTCCAGCACCGCGCGCGACCGTATCATGAAATTGAGACTCATTCTCTTTTTGATGCCTGATCTACGCTGGCGCGATGCCCGACCCGCTCCCTTCCACCCCGCGCTCCGACGGCTTCCGGATGCCGGGCGAGTTCGAGCCGCACCGCGGTGTCTGGATGATCTGGCCGACACGCCCGGACAACTGGCGCGACGACGCGGCACCGGCGCAGGCTGCGTTCGCCCGCGTCGCCGCGGCGATCCACGAGGCGACGCCCGTGACGATCGGCGCGGCCTCGGGCCAGGTCGACCGCGCGCGCGCCGCGCTGCCCGGCGGCGTCACCGTCGTCGAACTCGCCAGCGACGATGCGTGGATGCGCGACGTCGGGCCGACGTTCGTCACGGGCGGCGGCGAGCTGCGCGGGGTCGACTGGATCTTCAACGCCTGGGGCGGCGAGGACGGCGGGCTCTACGAGTCCTGGGACGCGGACGACGCGGTCGCCGCCGCCGTCTGTGAGCGCGAGCAGGCCACCCGCTACCGCGCGCCGATCGTGCTCGAGGGCGGCGCGATCCACACCGATGGCGAGGGCACGCTGCTGACCACCGAGGAGTGCCTGCTGAACGTCAACCGCAACCCGGGGCTGACCCGCGCACAGATCGAGGGCGTGCTGCGCGACCACACCGGCGTCGAGACGGTCCTCTGGCTCGGCGCGGGCGCCGCCGACGACGAGACCGACGGCCACGTCGACAACCTCGCCTGCTTCGCGCGGCCCGGCGTCGTGCTGGTGACCGCGTGCGAGGACCGCGGCGACCCGCAGTCCGCGATCTCGGCCGACGCGATTGCGCGGCTGCGCGGCTTTCGCGACGCGCGTGGCCGCGAGCTCGAGGTGATCGAGCTGCCGATGCCCGGCCCGCTGTTCGTCAGCGCCGAGGAGGCCGCAGGCGTCACCCCGGTCCCCGGCAGCCAGCCGCGGCGCGCGGGCGACCGCCTCGCCGGCTCCTACGCGAACTTCCTGATCACGAACGGGCGCGTCGTCGTCCCGCTGCTCGACGAGCGCACCGACGACACCGCGCTTGAGGTTCTCAGCCACGTGTTCCCCGAGCACGAGGTCGTCGGGGTGCCCGGCTGTCGCGAGATCCTGCTCGGCGGCGGCAACATCCACTGCATCACGCAGCAGGTCCCGGCGGCCTGATCAGCGCGGCGCGCTGATCCCGCCCAGACGCCGCGGCGCACTCACGCGGACGGCGAACGGGCCGGCGGTCTGGACCGCTCCCGGGGCCGCCGTCCGCACGGTCACGCGGTGCGTGCCCGGCAGCGCCATCCGCACGGCGACGGTGAATGCCCCGCCGCGCCGGGGCGTCACGGGGAGCGTCTGCTCGGCCTTCCAGATGCCGCCGGCGAACTGGCGCTCGACAACGATGACCAGCGGCTGCGCCGGTCCGACGGTGCCGCGCACATGGATTGATCGCCCGGCCGCGACCTGCGGCAGATTCACGCGCGCGCGCAACACCGCCGCCACAGCGACCTCGACCGGCGCCGAGACCTGCTGCAAGGCCCGGGCGCGCAGCGTCCCGGCGCGCCGCCACGCGAGCGATGCGGCAAATGCCCCGTCGGTGCCGGCCTGGACGCGGGCGATCGTCGACCAGGCACCACTCGGGCCGACCTTCTGGATCGCGACCGGCGCGGCCGCCGCAGCCGACCCGTCCGGGTTGCGCACGGTGCCTGTCAGCTGCACGGGCGCGCCGAACGCGGGCGCGGCTGCCGGGCCGGTGAGCGTCACCAGGGGGTGACCCTGGATCGGCTGCGCGAGCGCGGCCGCGCGGGCGCGCAGCGCCGGCAGCCGCGCGTACAGCGCGTCGCCCGGGCAGGCGGTCGCGTCGGCGTCGCGGTGCCCGCTGATCCGCTGCATGACGACCTGTGAGCCGTACGGATGGTTCGTCAGCGGACCGCCGCCGGACGTCACCGTGACCTGCCCGGTCACCGGTGTGCCGTGGTAGGGAAGCTTCCACCCGATCAGCTCGGCGACCGCCTCGAGCGCCGCATCGGGCGGCAGGACGTCGACGAACGAGCCGAGGATCGCGATGCCGGTCGACAGGCGATTGAAGCCCTGCGCGTGCGCGCCGACGACGGCCAACTCGACGCCACCGGCGCGACCCTCATAGATCGTCCCGTAGCGGTCGACGAGGAAGTTGTAGCCGACGTCGTTCCAGCCCTTGGTGTCGCGGTGGTAATGGGCGATCGCCAGCAC
Organism: Solirubrobacterales bacterium; assembly: GCA_038224135.1. GTDB lineage: Bacteria > Actinomycetota > Thermoleophilia > Solirubrobacterales > Solirubrobacteraceae > F1-60-MAGs163. Next base: position 8,669 of record JBBRFO010000008.1, on the reverse strand, counting down.
GATGCCGGGGGCCTGCTCAGGTGTGTAGAGGTTGCCGCCCTCGGTGTGATGGACCAGCGCGACGTCGACGCGGCCGAAGACCGGCGCTGCCCGCGGGACGACGCCGTCGCCGCCCCAGCCGCTCCGCAGGACGATCGGGGGCGCGCCCGGCACCGGCGCGACCGCCTGGCTGCGGCGCCTGGCGATCCGCGCGCCGCCACCGACACTGACGAGCCGCAGGCGCAGCTGTCCGCGCGGGCGCGCCGGCAGGCGCAGCTGCAGTTCATCGGCAGGCCCGGTGTAGAGCGGGTCCGACGCTCGCGGCAGTCCGCCGCCGTCAGGCCCGTGCCCGGCGTGCAACGCCAGCCACGGCCCCCAGGCGCGCCCGTGCTCGCGCGTGCGAACCTGCAGTCGCGGCGCGCGGCGTGCATCCAGCAGACCGAGCAGCCCGAACCGCGCGGGCGCAACCAGGACACCGCTGACGCCGCTGGGCCCGAACGCCGACGGGTCGACGGTCAGGCCGCGGACCGGCGCCGCGCCGCGCGCCGGCGCGGCGACGCGGGTCAGGGTCGTGAGCCCGGCGGCGCCGAGCACGAGTGCCGACCGCCGGGTGATGGCATGGCTGCGAACAGGGTCCATCCGTCGTCCGCGGCTCGGGGAAGTGCCGCGCCTCCATGGTGGCAGAACACACCCGGCGCGCCAGCCGATGCGGTCGGCGCGGGCGCGGTCTTGCAGCCAGGTCGCTACACGACGGCCAGCGCGACGTCAGCTGAGCCGAGCCAGCGGTCGCCGAAGGCGCGCATGTCCTCGACGATCGGCAGCAGCGCGCGGCCCTTGTCGGTCAGCGCGTACTCGACCCGCGGCGGCACCTCGGAGAACGTCTGGCGCTCGACGATGCCCTCCTGCTCCAGATCGCGCAGGCGCAGCGACAGCGTCCGCGGGCTGATGCCCGTCAGCGAGCGCTCGAGCTCGCTGAACCGCGCCCGGCCTTCGCCGAGGTCACGGATGATCAGCAGCGTCCACTTCGCGCAGACGATCGTCGCGGTACGGCAGACGGGGCAGCTTGCGTCGACGGACACGCCCTCACTTTACCAAGTGAAGTGTGCCCGCGGGAGACCTGAGCTCAGCCGCCGAGCAGGCTGCCGATCATGCCGCCGGGGCTCGACCCGCCGCCGGCATGAGCATCGACGCGGCCCTCGGACGGCTGCACCAGCACCCAGCCCTGGCCGCTGAACGCCATCTGGAGCGTCTCGCCGGACGTCTTGCCGATCAGGTTCTTGGCCTTGAAGTCGGTCTTCAGCGCCGCGGTCACGCCGGACGACCACGTCACCGCGGCCTGCGCGTCGGCGAACGTCGGCGCCGAGGCGACGTCGAGCAGGATCGGCGGGCCGTCGGTCAGCAGCGCGACCCAGCCGCTGCCCTTCAGCGTCAGGTTGAAGAGCCCACCCGCCATCGCGCCCGCCGCGCCGCCCGACAGGCGGTTGATGTCCCAGTCGATGTCGGCGTCGAACGCCAGCAGGTTCGGTCCGTTGACCGTGATCGAGTCGTTGTCGAGCTTCAGCAGGTGGACCTCCTGCGCGCTGTCGGCGAGGAACACCTCACCGGTCCCGCCGAGGCGCATGAGCGTCGTCCCCTCGCCGGTGACGGCCTTCTTCAGCATCCGCCCCATGCCGCCCGATCCGGCGTGCTCGAAGCTGACCTCGCCCTGGTAGGCGACCATCGACCCCTTCTTCGCCTGAACCTCCCCGCCCTGCAGGCGGATCTTCAGCAGCTTGGCGTTCTGCAGGCTGAAGTCGTCCGGCGATGTCGTCTCGGCGTACTGCTGCAGGCTCGTCTGAATGCTCATCCGGCGAGCCTACGCGGCGCGCCGGGACTCCGCATCCTCGAGGTCGGCCATCGTCGTGCCGCGCTTGCCGTCGGCGGCGACGAGCAGCTTGAAGTCGTGCGGGTGCGAGGCCGTCGCGAGCGCCTGCTCCATCGAGATGCGGCCCGCCTTGAGGTGGTGGAACAGCGCCTGGTCGAAGGTCTGCATGCCGTAGTACCCGCCGTCGGCGATCACCTCGGGCAGCTTCCCGGTCTGCGTCTGATCCATGATCATGTCGCGCACGCGGCCGGTCATCCGCAGCACCTCGCAGGCGGCGACGCGGCCGCCGTCGGTGCTCGGCACCAACCGCTGGGAGACGGCACCCTTGAGCGTGCCGGCGAGCATCGCGCGGACCTGCTGATGCATGTGCGGCGGGAAGAAGTCGATCAGGCGATTGACGGTTTCGGCCGCGTCGACGGTGTGGACCGTCGAGAAGACGAGGTGGCCGGTCTCGGCCGCGGACAGCGCGGTGTGGACCGTCTCCTCATCGCGCATCTCGCCGATCAGGATGACGTCGGGGTCCTGGCGCAGGACGCGGCGCAGCGCGTGCTTGAAGGAGGCGGTGTCCTGCCCGACCTCGCGCTGATTGATCAGCGACATCTTGTCGTGATGGAGGAACTCGATCGGGTCCTCGATCGTCACGATGTGACGCGCGGTCGTCGTGTTGATGTGGTCGATCATCGCGGCGAGCGTCGTCGACTTGCCCGAGCCGGTGGTGCCGGTCAGCAGCACGATGCCGCGCTCCTCCTCGGCCAGTTCGCGGATCACCGGCGGCAGCGCCAGCTCGTCGATCGTCGAGATCTTCACCGGGATCGCGCGGATGACCATCGACGCCGAGCCGCGCTGGCGGAACGCATTGACGCGAAAGCGGGCCAGGCCCGGGATCGCATAGGAGAAGTCGACCTCGCCGTCGTCGGCGAACTCGCGCAGCTTCGTCTCGTCGTGCAGCAGCTCGCGAACGAACCGCTCGGTGTCGTTCGGGCCCAGCTCGTCCGTGCCCGGGATCGGGCGCAGCGCGCCGTTGACGCGGATCAGCGGCGGCGAGCCGACCTTGCAGTGCAGGTCGGAGCCTCCGCTGTCGATGAGGTGGCGCAGAGCTGCGTCGATGTCGGCGGACATGAGGTCGCCATCGGCTTCGAGGCGCCCGTCCTTGAGCGACGCAGGTGCCGGTCCGGCCGCTGTCCGCGTGGCAGACTCGCGCGATGCCCTTCCAGACGCTGCTCTACGCCGTTGACGACGCGATTGCGACGATCACGCTGAATCGCCCGGACCGGCTGAACACGATCGTTCCGCCGATGCCCGACGAGGTCGAGGATGCGGTCGAGGCAGCGGTCGCCGACGCAGCCGTGAAGGTGATCGTGCTGCGCGGCGCCGGGCGATCGTTCTGCGCCGGGTACGACTTCGCGGACGGGTTCCACCACTGGGACGAGGCGATCACGACCGACGGAGCGTGGGACCCCGGCAAGGACTTTGTGATGGCGACGGCACCGAGCCGGTCGCCGACACAGAAGTTCATGAGCATCTGGCGCTCGCCGAAGCCGGTGATCGCCCAGGTCCACGGCTGGTGCGTCGGCGGCGGCAGCGACTTCGCGCTCTGTGCCGACCTGGTCATCGCCAGCGAGGACGCGCGGATCGGCACGCCGTACTCGCGCATGTGGGGCGCGTACCTGTCCGGGATGTGGCTGTACCGCCTGGGCCTGACGCGGGCCAAGGAGTTCGCGTTGACCGGCCGGCCGCTGTCGGGCGTCGAGGCGGCGGGCGCCGGGCTGATCAACCGCGCGGTGCCGTTCGCGGACCTCGAGCGCGTGGTCCGCGAGGAGGCGCTGCTGCTCGCTTCGATCCCGTCGTCGCAGCTCGCGGCGATGAAGCTGATCGTCAACCAGGCCTACGAGAACATGGGCCTCGCGTCGACGCAGACGCTCGGCCCGATCCTCGACGGGCTGATGCGCAACACGCCGGACGCCGCGCGGTTCATCGAGCTCGCGTCGCGTGACGGGGTCGGCGCGGTGGTGGCCGAGCGGGACGGTCCGTTCGGGGACTACTCGCAGGCGCCGGCGGGTGAGCAGCCGGATCCGCGGAATGTGATCGTGCCGTGAGCGATGGATCGCGCCCTCATGCGCCAGCTGCGGCGATCAACCCGGGCCTGATCCGCTCCGCGACGGCGCCCCAGGTGTGGTGAGCGAGGACACGCCGGCGCGCCTCCTCCCCCAACCGCCACGCCAGATCGCCGTCCTCGAGGATGCCGGTCAGCGCCGCGGCCAGGTCGTCGGCGTCTCCCGGCGCGACAAGCCGCCCGGTTTCGCCCTCGGCGATGATCTCGGGCATCGCGCAGGTCCGTGCGCCGATGCACGCGACGCCCTGACCCATCGCCTCGTGGAAGACGAAGCCCCACGGCTCGAGCAGCGAGGGAAGGACGAACACCGTCGCCGATCGGTAGAGCGCAGCCACGTCGTCCCGGGCGACCGGGCCCAGCCAGCGAATGCCATCGCCGGCGTCCGGCCGCGCGGGCGGACCGGCGATCACCAGCTGAGCGTCAGGGACGCGGCGGCGCACCTGCGGCCACGCGGTGAGCAGGGCATCGCCGCCCTTGCGCTCGAAGTCGAACCCGACGAACAGCGCGGTCGGGGCGCCGCCGGAACGCTCGCGGGGGGTGTCGGACAACGCGTTGGCGCCGCCGCCGACCGCCGTCACGCGCGCCTCGTCGCAACCGTAGTCGTCGATGAACGAGCGTCGTGTGAGTTCGCTGAGCGTGAACACGTGGCGTGACATGTGCGCGGTCTGCGCCTCAAGCTCGAGCCGCCGGGCGTCGACACGCGGCGTCGTCGGCGGCCGGCGCATGCGGTGCCGGACTCCGAGCGCGAAGGTCCAGTCGGTGTAGATCACGAATGGGCGCTCCGCGGCGCTTCGACCGAGCTGGAAGATCGTCTGGTACTGGACGATCACGTCGTACCGGCCCTCCCGTGCGGCAAGCGGCCGCTCGAGCGCACGGCTGCGGGCGAAGAATGCGCGCGGGTCCGACCCAGCCCGCACGCGCCAGGCGTCGCGGTCGCGGCGGACGTGCCGCGCCAGCAGCGCGTAACGGGCGGCGGGCGGCAGCGGGGCGAGCACGGTCCCGACGGTGTCGAACCGCTCGCCGAGTGCGGCGTGCAGCCCGGCCCACTTGTTGCGTGGATCGGCGATCTGCTCGACCGATACGCCGAGCACACGCAGCTCGTCGCTCCCGTTGTCGCCGGTCATCGCCCGTGATATTCAGCGATCAGCCGCTTCGACGCACGGTTGAGCCACGCCTCGACGATCAGCTCCTCGAGCTCCGGCAGTTCGATCAGCTCCAGCCGCACGAGGATCGCCGGGTAGGTCTTGAAGTGCGGCGTCGTGAAGTACACGCCCGAGGGATCGGCGACCAGCGCCTCCTTGGCGCCGACGTGTTCGACGCGGGCGCCGAGGATCTCGCCGGTCGGCGCGGCGTCACCGAGCGCCGCGAGCTCCGTGCCGAGCAGCGGCCGCTCCCAGACGAACAACCGGTCACTCACGCGCCAGTGACGCTGGGCGCGCGACAGCCGCTCATTCGCACCCGGCATGCCCAGAGCGATCCGGCGGACGTCGTCCCACGTCACCACGAGCGAGAGCCTAGATCAGCCCGACGACGCCGACGATGCGGAGAAACGGTCGTCCTGGCGAGCGGAAGTCCGAACCGTCAGCCCCACAGTCGTCGAGACCGGAGTTGTGCTCGCTCGCGAGCCCCCGAGCCGTCACGACCACTGCCGGGCCGAGGCCCAGCGAAAACCGCTAAGCGACGTCGCGAAGCTTCTGTGCTTCGGCCAGCGACTGCAGCTTCTTCAGCGACTGATTCTCGATCTGGCGGATCCGCTCGCGCGTGACGTTGAAGGTCTTGCCGACCTCGTCCAGCGTTCGCGGGTGCTCGCCGCCGAGGCCGTAGCGAAGTTCCAGGACGCGGCGCTCGCGGTAGGAGAGGTTCTCCAGCGCCTCGCGCAGCGCCTCCTTGGTGAGGATCTCGGCGGCGCGCTCGTACGGCGACTCGGCGCGCTCATCGGCGATGAACTGGCCGAACTCCGACTCCTCCTCGTCACCGACCGGCTTCTCCAGCGAGACGGGCGCCTGCGCGGAGCGCTTGATCGACTCGACCTCTTCGGGGTCGATGCCGGTGACCTCGGCGATCTCGTCGGCCGTGGGCTCGCGGCCCAGCTCGGTGACGAGCTTGCGCTCGGCGCGGCCGATCTTGTTGAGCTTCTCGACGACGTGGACCGGGATCCGGATCGTGCGCGCCTTGTCGGCCAGCGCACGCGCGATCGCCTGGCGGATCCACCAGGTCGCGTAGGTCGAGAACTTGAAGCCCTTGCGGTAGTCGAACTTCTCCGCGGCGCGCACCAGGCCGAGCGTCCCCTCCTGGATCAGGTCGAGGAACGGCAGGCCCTGGTTGCGGTAGTTCTTGGCGATCGAGACGACCAGGCGCAGGTTCGACTCGACCATCTTCTGCTTGGCGTCGAGGTCGCCGCGCTCGATGCGCTTGGCGAGGTCGACCTCCTCCTGGGCGGTCAGCAGGCGGACCTTGCCGATGTCCTTGAGGAACAGCTGCAGCGAGTCCGTCGTCATGTCCGGACGCAGGTCCAGCGATGACTTCGGCTTGCGGCGCTGGCGCTTGTCCGGCGCGCGCTCGGCGCTGTCCGCCGTCTGCGAGGCGGCGGGATCGATGTCCTCGACGAGCTCGATCTCCTGACCCTCGAGCCAGTGGTTGAGCTCCTCGCGATCGCTGTCGTCGATGTCGAGCTCGGCGGTCGCTGTGGCGATGTCCGCGTGCGAGAGAACGCCGTTCTGCAGGCCGCGGGCCAGCAGGGCCTTGATCTCTTCGTGCTCCTGGAGTTCTGTCACTGACATTGACGGTGGTCCGTTCGTATGCGCTGCTTGATGCTGGAGAGCCGACGGACGCTGCCGTCACCGAGCGGTGACCGAGCGCCTGGCGATTCCCCTCAGGGTACTGCCGTCCGGCGCGCTCCCGCGAAAGTGATGTCCGTGCCGTCTGATGGTTCGGCAGCGGGGCATGCGCGCTCGACACCAGGAGTGTCAGAATGGCCACATGTCGACCACGCCGCCCGGCGACAAGGACGTTCTCGGAAGCCTTCCCCGCAGCCGCCCCGGCCGTTCCACCGCGCGTCGCGAAGCCGCGCGCGCCAAGCGCGCGGCCGCGCCGTCGAGCAACGGCAGCGGTCCGTCGGCGGCGCGCAAGCCGGCGACCAAGCCGCGAGGTGCGGCCGCCAAGTCCGCGAGCGCCACGAAGCCGGCGAGCGCCACGAAGCCGGCGGGCGCGACCGTCAAGCCGATCACCGCCGCGACGTCATCCGCCGGCGGCGCCAAGCGCGCCGCCCGGATCCCGACCCCGGTCGCCAAGGCCGCGAACTCCGAGGGCCGGGCGAAGGCGATCAAGGCACCGCGCAAGGTGGCCGCGACGGTCACTCCCAAGCGCAGGCCGGCGGCGGCCGCGACCGCCGCCGGGCAGCGCGTTCCGCCCGCGGGCTGGGCCGTCCCGAACGAAGGCCACGGCTCCGCCGATCCGGCGGGCACGCTCGTGACGATCGCCGATGCCGGCGCGAGCATCCTGCGCGGCATCCTTCGTCGCCTCCCCGGCTGACCCCGCGGTGCCGGCGAACGCCGGTAGACTGCGCCATCGCCGAGTTCGAGTGCGTCCGCGCACCCGGAGCGGGGGAACCACTGCGGGCCTCGGCCCGCTGGGGCGAATCGGACCAGAGCGTCCGTAGCGCTGAACGTCAGCGCGAGCCCGTCAGCTCACCCCGTAGGCGTCCCCGACGATGACCACGCCGCGCCCCAGATCGATGCCGCCGTTCCGCGTTGCCGCGGTTGCGCTGCTCGGCGCGCTCGCGGCCGGCGCCCCGGCGTCGGCGCAGGACGCGATCGCGCCAGGCGGCATGGCCGCAGGCACGCCGGCTTTGGCGGCCGTCCCCGCGCTCGTCGGTCAGCCGCTGAGTTTTGCGGGCACCGTCGGCGGCGCAGGAGCGGGCTCACGCGTCGAGGTGCAGTTGCGCGCTCGTGGGACGTCGCAGTGGCGCACCGTCGCGACGGTCGTCGCCGACGGGGACGGCGCGTTCCAGGCGTCGTGGACCTCGGTCGTCGCCGGCCGCTTCGCCGTCCGGGCGACGCCGCTCGGACGCGCCGTCGCTGCCAGCGTCCGGACGCCGCTCATGACCGTCGTCACCGTCTACCGCGCGGCGACCGCCACGTGGTACGACCTGGCCGGCCGCACCGGCGCCTGCGGCGTGCACATCACATCCGCGACGATCGGCGTCGCGCACCGCACGCTGCCGTGCGGAAGCCGCGTCGACGTGCGCTACGGCGACCGGACGCTCAGCGTCCCGGTGATCGACCGCGGCCCCTACGCGCACGGCGTCAGCTACGACCTGACGCGCGCCGCCGCCGACGCGCTCGGGATGACCGCGGCCGGCAAGGCGCAGGTCGGCGTACTGCCCGCGGGCGAGCGCACGCCGGCGCCGCTGCTGCTGGCCGGGGCCTTCAGCGCCCTGCCGGCCGTCGGCTGATCCGGCGGGTCGCGCTGGGCGCGGGCTGAAACCGGGTGCAGTTGAGCGCGCCAGAGCTGACGAACTGCACCCGATTTGGCCGCGCCGGCTGGATCCACGGTCAGACCCGATGTGCGCGGCTTCCAGCGAGGATGACTCCGGTCGGTCGCGCGCGCCAGGCTTGTCCTCGATGCCGCCGTGCGAGCCTCGACGCCGTCGCCCCGGGAGCTTCGCGCAGCCGCGTGATCAGCCCGCGCTGATCGAGGCAGACGACGCCCGCC
>JBBRFO010000007.1:0-45446 GCA_038224135.1 Solirubrobacterales bacterium | reverse complement strand
CAACGGGAAGACGATCTCGACGCCGGTCGAGAAGGTCCGCGACACGGTCAAGGACCCCGGCGGCGGCCTGCAGGTGAAGGTGACCGGATCCGCCGGGTACTCGGCCGACGGCATCAAGATCTTCCAGAACATCAACGGGACGCTGCTGCTCGCGGCGCTCGCGCTCGTCATCCTGCTGCTCGTCGCGATCTACCGCAGCCCGGTGTTCTGGCTGATCCCGCTGACGGCCGTCGGCTTCGCCGAGATCACCAGCCGCTCGCTCGGGTACCTCGTCGCAAAGGCCGGCGTGACCGTCAACGGGCAGTCCTCGTCGATCCTCTCGATCCTCGTCCTCGGCGCCGGCACCGACTACGCGCTGCTGCTCGTCGCCCGCTACCGCGAGGAGTTGCGGCGCGAGCCCGACAAGCACGTCGCGCTCGCGACGGCGCTGCGCACGGCCGGCCCGGCGATCGTCGCCTCCGGCGTCACCGTGATGATCGCGCTGCTGTGCCTGTCGTTCGCGGACGTCAACGGCACGGCCGGACTCGGCCCGATCGGCGCGATGGCGATCGCCATCGCGATGATCTCGATGCTGACGCTGCTGCCGGCGCTGCTCGCGATCTTCGGGCGCCGGCCGTTCTGGCCGTTCGTCCCGCACGTCGGAGACACGGGCAGCGATGCCATGCACGGCCCGTGGCGACGAGCCGGCGACCGGATTGCGCGGCGCCCGCGGCCGGTCTGGCTCGGCGCGATCGTGCTGCTCGTGATCCTCTGCTTCGGCTGGCTGAACTACAGCTCGTCACTGACCCAGGGCAACTCGTTCCGCGGTGACGTCGAGTCCGTTCAGGGCCAGAAACTCCTGTCCAAGGCGTTCCCCAGCGGCGCCAACGCCCCGACCGACGTCATCGTTCCCGATCCGGCGAAGGTCGACCCGGTCCGCGCCGCCGCCGCCGGCGTCGACGGCGTCGTCAGCGCCACGGTCGCGACGCGGAGCGCCGGCGGCACACGCATCGCCGTGATCCTCAAGCCTGATCCGTATTCGACGCTGGCGTTCGACGTGATTCCCAAGCTGCGCGAGGCGACGAAGGCCGCGGGCGGTCGGCAGGTGCTGGTCGGCGGGCCGACGGCGGTCGAGCGCGACCTGCGCAAGTACTCGACGCGTGACACGAAGCTCATCATCCCGATCGTCCTGCTCGTCGTGCTGCTCGTGCTGATCGTGCTGCTGCGCGCCGTGGTCGCCCCGCTGCTCCTGGTCGCCACCGTGATCCTGTCGTTCTTCGCCTCGCTGGGAACGACCTACGTCGTCTCAGACGTGATCTTCGGGTTCCCCGGCAGCGACCCGTCGCTGCCGCTGTTCGCGTTCGTCTTCCTCGTCGCACTCGGCATCGACTACAACATCTTCCTGATGGCCCGGGTGCGCGAGGAAACGCTCACCTACGGCACGCGCGCGGGCATGATCCGGGGACTTGCGATGACCGGCGGCGTGATCACGTCCGCGGGCGTCGTGCTGGCGGGAACGTTCGCGGTGCTCGGCGTCCTGCCGCTCGTCTTCCTGACCGAACTCGGCTTCGCGATCGCCTTCGGCGTCCTGCTCGACACGTTCCTCGTGCGCTCCGTCCTCGTCCCCGCGCTCGTCCTCGACATCGGCCCCAAGGTCTGGTGGCCGTCCCGCCTCGCCCACGAAGGCGAGCCCGGCGGCATCGCCCCCGAAGCCGAGCACGAAGACCTCCCGGCGCCCACGCCGCTCCCCGTCGTCTAGCTCACAAGGCCCGCCCCCGCCGGCCCAAGCGGCGGTCGAGCTCACGCCGAACCACGACCCCAACCACAACCACAACCCAACAGCTACAGCACAGGCAGGTACCGGTCCAGCTCCCACTGCGTGACCTGCACCCGATACTCCGCCCACTCCCGCCGCTTGATCTCGACGAAGCGGTTGAACATGTGCTCGCCGAGTGCGCGGAGGACGAGCTCGGACTCGGCCGTCAGCTCGATCGCCTCGCCGAGCGTCTGCGGAAGCTGCTCGATGCCCAGCCGCCGGCGTTCGTCGTCAGCCAGGTGGTACAGGTTCTTGTCCATCGGCTCGGGCAACTCGTAGCCCTGCTCGATGCCCTCCAGACCGGCGTGCAGCAGCGTCGCGAAGGTCAGGTAGGGATTGCACGCCGGGTCCGGGCAGCGCAGCTCCATCCGCGTCGCCTGCTCCTTGCCCGGGTGGAACATCGGCACCCGCGCCAGCGCTGAGCGGTTGCGCCGCGACCAGGCGACATAGACCGGCGCCTCGTAGCCCGGCACCAGGCGCTTGTACGAGTTGACCCACTGGGCGAAGATCGAGCTCAGCTCGCGCGCGTGGCGCAGCTGCCCGGCGATGAACGCCTTGCCGACGTCGCTGAGGCAGTACGGATCCTCGGCGTCGTGGAAGGCGTTGGTTCCGTCCTTGGTCAGCGACATGTGCGTGTGCATGCCCGACCCGTTGTGACCGAACAGCGGCTTGGGCATGAAGGTCGCGTGCCAGCCGTACTTCATCGCGTATTCCTTGACCGTGATGCGGTACGTCATGCAGTCGTCGGCGAGCTTCATCACGTCGCCGTGGCGCATGTCGACCTCATGCTGGCTCGGGCCATCCTCGTGATGGCTGTACTCGACGTGGATGCCAAGCTGCTCGAGCGCCAGGACCGTCTCACGCCGCACGTCGGAGCCGGCGTCGAGCGTCGTCAGGTCGAAGTAGCCGCCCTCGTCCAGCACCTCGGTGCCGCTCTTGTCCTTGAACAGGAAGTACTCCAGCTCGGGGCCGACGTTGAACGTGTCGAACCCCATCCCCCGCATCCGCTCGACGGCCCGCCGCAGCACGTGCCGCGGGTCGCCCTCGTACGGCGTGCGCTCGGGCGTCAGCACGTCGCAGAACATCCGACCGACGCCCTGCTCGTCGGGCCGCCACGGCAGCACGGCGAACGTCGCCGGGTCGGGCATCGCGATCATGTCCGACTCCTCGATCGCATTGAATCCGGTGATCGAGGAGCCGTCGAAGCCGATCCCGCCTTCGAACGCGTCCGGCAGCGCCGACCGGCCGACCGAGAACGACTTCAGCTGGCCGAGGATGTCCGTGAACCAGAACCGGATGAAGCGGATGTCGCGCTCCTCACACAGCGCGATGACGTCGGCGGCGGTGTGTGGGGCAGCAGCCATGTCCGGCACCCTAGATGAATCGGCGGCCACGGCCAGACGCCTCGCGGCGACGGATCACGGCGCGGCGCTCGCCGACCCAGGTTCGTCGAGCACCAGAGAAGCGGCTGGAGATCCACCCCTCGTTCAGCGCGCGGAACGCTGTCGCATCCTGCTCGCCTTCGAACGGCCGGATCGCAGCGTCCATGCAGCGCTTGAACCGCATCGACCGCCTACGGCGTCGCGGGGGCGTCGGGCATCCAGCGCTGCGCCCAGCCGTGCAACTCGGTGACCGCCGGCGCCAGATCGCGGCCCATCGGCGTCAGCGCGTAGAGCACGCGCACCGGTGGGCCGGGCTCGACGCGCCGATCGACCAGCCCGCGCCGCTCGAGTTCCTTGACGCGCTCGGACAACAGCCGGTCGGACAGGTCGGGCACGCAGGCGGCGATGTCGGAGAACCGCAGCGGCTCCCGGCTGAGCAGCACCGAGATGATCGCACCGGTCCAGCGGCGCCCGATCAGCTCGATCGCCTCGTGGTAGTAGGGGCAGCACGGCGGCGCGTCGGCCGCGTCGGCCGAGACTGTGATCACGCTGCGTGGATCGCTCACGGGCGACCGCCTGCTCAGGCCGCGAGCAGTCGGTTCTCTTCGGTCGACCCGTCCACCGGGACGTCACCGGCAACGTTGACCATCGCCGTGAAGCCCTCGAGCGCGACGAAGGCGATCGCCTCGAGCAGCTGCTCGTCGGTCCAGCCGAGTTCGCGCGCCTCTTCGTGCAGATGCATCGGCGGCTGCTCGCGATCGACGACCAGGCCGCGCAGGTAGTCCAGCAGTGCCGCCTGCCGCGGGTCACCGGATTCAAAGCGCTTGGCGGCGGCGATCTCGTCGAGCTTGAGCCCGTGCAGCCGCGCGGAGCGGCTGTGGGCGGCCAGGCCCGGCTCGGAGCCGTAGTACGCGGCGACGGCGAGCGACAGGCGCTCGAGCGTCTCGGGGCTCAGCGAGCCGCCGCGCAGTTCGGAGCGGAAGCGGGCGAACCCGCGAAGTGCCGCCGGCGATCCAGCCAGGACGCCGAGGAAGTTGGGGAGCTGGCCGGCTGCGGCCAGCGCACCACGCAGGACCGGAACCGATCCTGCCGGAGCGCTGAGCTCGTCGTGAACATCGAAGCGGCTGATGGCGGTCATGGCTGGCCTCTCGAGGGAGCGTGGGGACGGGCGGCGTGATCGGTCGTGGCGGCGGTCTCAGGAAGGCGGTGCTACTTGCTTACAGTTGGTAAGTCTATCCGCGACTGACGCCCTGTCAAACGGCTGGCGAGCATCGGTCTTACCCAGGACTACGTCAGATGACGCATCGTTGGATCACGACTCTGCACGTGCAGCGTCGTGCACACCGCGACGGACGCGGTGAACGATGCGTGAACCTGCCGCAGGACGGACGGTCAGTGACTGGAGCGAACCGACGCGCGGCCGGCCGCCAGAACGCCGAGAGCGCGTGCCGCGCCCCACGTCAGGTCGTAGTCGACGCCATGCGCGTAGGGGCCGCGATCGACCACCACGGCGTCGACGATGCGTGAGCCGTGAGCGAGATGGACGACGGTCCCACACGGGAGGTGGCGGTCGGCCAGGCCGATCAGCCGTGGCGTCAGTGTCCGCCCGCAGGCGGTGCTGCGTCCGTACCAGCCCGGGCCGTACCACGTGACGACGCGCCTGTGCGTGAGCACGGAGGCACGGCCGGGAACCGCCGCCCCCGCGGTATGGCAGCGCCGTGTCCGCGCCACGATCGCCTGGATCGTCGCCGGTCCGGCGATGCCGTCGGGGGTCAGGCAGCGCGTGCGCTGGAAGCGGACGACGGCGCGCCGGGTCAGCGGCCCGAAGTGCGCGGTCGCACCGGCGTCGAGCAGGCTGAGCCGGCGCAGGGCGTTCTGGAGCTGACGCACGTCGCGGCCCTCCATCGGCGCCTTGAGCGTGCGCGTGCCGAGCGTCGTCGCGGCGCCGGCGCTGCCGATGCAGACGAGCAGCATCACGAGCCCGAGCAGGACCGCCCAGAGCGCGATCCGATCGGGATTGGCGACGAGCGGCCGCGCGCGGCGCTCGGGCCGGCGACGGATCGCCGGCGCCTGCTGCTGCGCCGGCGCGTCATACAGCGGGCGCCGACGCGGCGCCGGCGGGCGCGACTCGCTGACGCGGACCGTGCGGCGCTGGGAGCGCTCCGGAACGGCGGCGAGGTGCTGATGGGACATCGCCGCGGGGCGCACGGTGCGCCCGCCCTCGAGGCCGAGCAGGCGCGGAGCCGGATCCCGGGTCTCCTCGGCGCCCGCGCGCCGCGCCTCGATCCGTGCTCGTATGTCCTCGACCTCAGCCCACCACGCGTGGGCCTCGTGTGCCGGCATGCCTCGTCCGTCCTCTTTCGAAGGCTTACGGGGTTAGCTGACGGGCTCGCGCTGAAAGAGCTGCGCTACGCCGGAAAACCGGCGATTCGCCCCAACCTGTGGGTCCCCCGCTCCCGTGGCGATCCGCTCGAGGCGGCCGTCCGTCGGGATTCAGCGGTGTGTTACGGAGAGAACCCTAGCGCCAGCCGCTGGTTACGGCCCGCAAGATGCCCTGCACCACGCGATGTTGCACGAGCGCTGCCGTGGCTGCGCGTCAACGACCGGCGACGGCAGCGATGTAGTTGGCGACGTTCTTGGCGTCCTGGCCGCTCAGCAGCAGCGCCGGCATGTTGCCGTTGCCCTGCGCGCGGCCGAGCTGGATCGCGTTGGTGACCAGCGCCGCAGGCGGCTGCAGCACGTCGAGGTTCGGGCCGATCTTGCCGGCGCTGTTCGACGCCCGCAGCGTGTGGCAGGTCGCGCAGTTGCGCGCGAACAGCGCCCGGCCCTTGGCCTGGTTCGCGCTCAGGTCGACGCCGCCGATGGCGCTGCGGGAAGCGTTGCGATTGTTCCCGGCGATCAGCAGCGCCGGCAGCGCCAGTCCGACGCCGACGATGGCGAGCGCGACGCCGGCATAGACGAAGCCGCGCCCCTCCTTGCTGGGCGCGGCGTTCTCGCGCCGGGTCCCCGCGAACGCGAAGGCGATCACGGACAGGCCGGTGATGATGAACAGCGCAGCGAGGGCTCCGAGGGCGATCATTCCGCCGCGGAGCCTACAACGCCGCCCACCTGGATGGTCGCTCCGCGAACCACCCGCTCAGCGCCGGCGGCCCTGTCCGAAGGACATCACCGGCGGTGCGACGGCACGGAATCCGGCCGGGTCGGCGCCGCCGGCCGCGGCTGCCAGGCGCTGCTCGTGCTCCTGTGGCTCGGCGACCTCGCGCGGGGAGAGGTCCTGCACCTGGGCCAGCACACGATCCGGCGCCGCGAGCGCCGTGATCCCGCGGACGAGCACGTTGATCCCGCCGCCGGCGGCGGGATGGCGCTCGAGCCGGCCTTCGGCGATCACCAGCGGCTCGGTCCTGACGGTCAGCCGGTACTGCTCGTAGACGCGACCGGGAACGACGAGGTTGATCGTGCCGTGCTCGTCCTCCAGCAGCATGAAGCAGATCCCGCTCGCGGTCCCCGGGCGCTGGCGCGCGACGACCAGCCCGCCGACCCGCACCGGTGCCCCATGCGCGATGCTCGGCAGGTCCCGGGCATCCGCCGCCCCGCGGCTGACCAGTCCAGCCCGCAGCAGCGCCATGGGGTGCGTCGCCGTCGTCAGCCCGGTCGTGCGGTAGTCGGCCAGCATCGCATCCCAGTCGCTCAGCGCGCGCAGCTGCGGCGCGGCGGGAAGGTCGAGCGGCAGCGCCAGCTGCGTCCCGCCGCGGGCGGCGGCGGGCGGGGTGGCGACGCCGAGCGTCCACAGCACATGCCGCCGCACATGGGACGACGCCTCACCTGCGGCCAGAGAGTCCGCGGCTCCTGACCATGCCAGCTGTTCCAACGCCGGCCGCCCGGCTCCCGCGCGGGATGCCAGGTCGTCGAGCGAGCGGAACGGACCGCCGGCCTGGCGGGCGGCGACGAGCGCCCGCACCTCCTCGCCCTTGACGCCGAGCACGTAGCCCAGGCCGACGCGCACCGCGCCCTCGGGCGTGACGGTGCAGCCGACATCGCTGGCGTTGACGTCCGGCGGGTGGACCGGGATCCCGCGGCGCTGGGCGTCGTGGATCAGCGCGTCAGGCGGGTAGAAGCCCATCGGCTGCTCGTCGAGCAGCGCGGCCAGGAACTCGGGCCCGTAGTGCACGCGCAGCCACGTCGACTGGTAGGCGAGCAGCCCGAACGCGGCGCCGTGAGCCTTGGGGAAGCCGAAGCCCGAGAAGCCGGAGATCATCGTGAAGACGCGCTCGGCGAGGGTCTCATCGACATCCGGAAAGCGGCCCATCGCACCCTCGACGAAGCGCCGGTGATGGGCCTCGATCGCGGCTGCCGAGCGCTTGCGGCTCATCGCCCGGCGCAGTCCCTCGGCCTCGCCGGCGGAGAAGCCGGCGAACGCCATCGCGACCTCGATCACCTGGTCCTGGAAGATGATCGTGCCGAGCGTGCCGCGCAGCACCGGCTCCAGCGACGGGTGGTCGTAGGGCACCCGGTAGTCCGGGTCGGCGCGCAGGCGCTGGCGGCGCTCGATGTACGGGTTGACGGCGCCGCCCTGGATCGGCCCCGGCCGCACGATCGCGACCTGGATCGTGATGTCGTCCAGGTTCTCCTGGCGCGTGCGCAGCAGCGATGCCATCTGCGCGCGGCTCTCGATCTGGAAGACGCCGGTCGTCTCCGCGTTCTGGATCGCGTGGTAGGTCGGCGCGTCGTCGTACGGGATCCGCGACAGGTCGATCCGCTCGCCGCGCCGCGCCGCGATCTGGTCGACGCAGCGCTCGACGGCCGACAGCATGCCCAGGCCCAGCAGGTCGATCTTCAGGAAGCCCGCGTCGGCGCAGGAGTCCTTGTCCCACATCACCATCTGGCGGCCCTCCATCGCGGCCGGGACGACCGGGCAGCAGTCGAGCAGCGGCCGGGTGGCGATGACCATGCCGCCGGAGTGCTGGGACAGGTGGCGCGGCAGGCCGTAGGACTCCTGCGCGAGGTCGGCCAGCACCTGCCAGCGCGAGGCCAGCCGCTCGGCGCCGAGTGCCAGGGCGATGTCGCCGTCGACGTTGCGCGAGGACCAGCCCTCGGACGCGCGCGCGACGCGTTCGATCTCGCCCGGCGGCAGCCCCAGCGCCTTGCCGAGCTCGCGGATCGCGCCGCGCGCGCGGAACGTCGGGAACGCCGCGACGAGCGCCGAGCGATCGTGCCCGTAGCGCTCGTGGATGCGCGGAATCAGCGTCGCCCGCACGTCGCGCGGGAAGTCGATGTCGATGTCCGGCAGCGCCGTGATCTCGTCGTTGAGGAAGCGACCGAGGAACAGCTTGTTGGCGACCGGATCGACGTGCGAGAGGCCGGTCAGGTAGCAGACGATCGAGGAGACCGATGACCCGCGCCCACGCCCGGGCGGCAGCAGCGCGCGGGCGGTCTCGCTGCCGCGGACCTCCAGCGCGACCTCGCGCGCGAGCTCCAGCAGGTCGCGGTGCAGCAGGAAGAAGCCCGACAGGCCGAGCTCGTCGATCAGCTTCAGCTCGTCCTGCAGGCGGGCGGCGGCCTCGGTCCGCAGCGTGTGGCCGCCCGGGTAGCGCTCGTCGAATCGCGCCTGGCAGACCTGCGCCAGCTCGCGCGCGGCGCCGGCATCCTCGGATCCGGGGTAGCGGTAGCCCAGGTCCTGCGTCAGGTCGAAGGTCAGCGACGCGGCCAGCCGCTGCGTCTCGGCGACGGCGTCCGGATGGTCCTCGAAGCGAGCGGCCATCGCCTCCGGCGTGGCCAGGACGTGGGCGTGGTTGCCCCGGCGCAGCGGCTCGCTGGCGTCGAGCGTGCTGTGCTCGCGGATCGCGACGAAGGCGTCCTGCAGTCGCGCGCGCGCAGGCGTGTGAGCGTGGACGTCACCGGTCGCCACGCAGCGCAGGTTCAGCCTGGCGGCGAGCGCGGCGAGGCTGCGGTTCAGCGCCCGGTCGTGCCGCGCGAACGGCCGCTGCAGCTCGATCCGCAGGTTCTCCGGCCCGAACGCGGCGCGCAGCGTGCGCAGCGAGGCCTCGTCGTGCACGCCGTGGCGTGCGCAGCCGCTGAGGCAGACCAGGCCCTCGGCGCGCGCGGCCACATCGGCCAGCGCGAGCGACGGATCGCCGAGCGTGCGCCGCGTGCTGCCCTCGCGCGTGGCGGCCCAGGCGCTGGTCAGCAGGCGGCAGAGGTTGCTCCAGCCGCGCGCGTCGCGGACCAGCAGCGTCAGGTGGCGCCCGTCGTCCAGCGTCAGCTCCGCCCCCTGGATCGCCCGCAGTCCCCGTGCGCGGGCGGCCTGCGCGAACTCCATCGAGCCCGAGACCGTGTCGTGGTCGGTCAGCGCCAGCGCCGTGTACCCGCGCTCCAGCGCCGCGTCGACCAACTCCTCCGGCAGCGAGGCGCCGTCGAGGAACGAGAAGGCCGAATGGCAGTGGAGCTCGACATACGCCGACACGAACATATGTTCGCATTGCCGTCAAGTCGTTGCGAAGGCCGCCAACGACGTCACGCCCAGCGGGGGCTGGGCTGGATTGACGACCACTGTGGTGGTCAAGTCGGCCCACCACTGAGACGCCGGGCTCCACCTCACCCCACGCAGTCCGCCCGCGGCTCCCACGCCCCCAGCGGCGCGCGAGCGCTGGCGCGGACGAGCCGCAGCGTCTCGGTCGTCGAGGTCGCCGCGCCGCCGAGCTGGACGCCGAGGGCGACGCGCCCGTGCACGCCGCGCTCGACGATGTCGAGGCTGTAGAGCCGGGCCTGGGCGCTGCCGGCGCTGTCCAGCCGCTGCTCGAGCTCGCGTGAGACGACGACCGCCGCGCCGACCTCCAGCTTCGGGCGCTGCACGGCGCGCAGGAATGCCGCGGCGACGGCGAGGTTGTCGGGATCGGTCAGGTCAAGGTGGCGCTCGGTCTGCACGAGCGACCCGTGGCCCGGCGGCACGACCGGCCCGCCGGCGGCCGCCAGCAGCGACCCGACGCGGCCCGGCGGCTTGGCCCCCGCCGCCAGCCGGCGCTGCTCGATGATTGCGAGGTCGATCGGCCGGCCGCTCCCGTCGACCGTCACCGCGTAGTCCTGCTCGTGGCCGATCGACGCCCGACCGCCCTGGCCGGCGAACAGGCTCAGCGTGCCGACCGCGTCGTTGCGGCGCCGCACGCCGAACGTGCGCTGGCCGGTCCGCTCATCGTGCTGCACGCCCATCAGATCCTCGGCCTCGTAGCGCAGACCCAGCAGGCCGAGTTCGGCCTCGGCGCTGCTGCCGAGCCCATGCTCGGTGAAGCGCACGTCCGGCGCCGGCGCCGGTCCGAGGCCGGGCGCCAGGCGCACCTGATGCAGCCGCGCGCGGGTCGCGGGCGTGCCGGCGTCGAGCTGGCGGATCAGCCGATCCGCGGCGGCGCTGTCCCGGACCACCCAGGCGCGGCCGTAGCCGACGCGGCCCTCGACGGTGCCGCCGATCAGCGCCGCGAGCCCGTGTCCGCCGATGCCGAACTCGCCGCCGATCGCGGCCTCGCCGCCGCCGGCGATCCGCTGCACGTCGGTCACCAGGACGCTCCCGTCGGAGCGCTGCTCGCGGATCAGCGTGCGGCCGCCGCCGAGCGAGACGAGTGCGATCTGCACGCGCTTGTCGGTCGTCTGCGTGCGTGAGGCGGTGATGCACGGGGCGCGATCGCGCTGACAGTCGCCGCCGCGCACGACGCACAGCCCGCGCGCGACCTGGGCGACGACCGCGTGCGCGATGCCGGGCGCCGTCGCCAGCGCACCGCCGAGGACCAGCACGCCACCGACGACCAGGACGACCGCCAGGTATTCCAGTGACGACTGTCCCGATCCCCCGCGCATCGCCGCCCACGCTGCCGCCACCGGTGTGACGGGACAACCGCGCATCCGTCGCGCGGGCGTGTCAGCGCTGCCGGTTCCAGACCCCGGCGACCAGGTCGCGGAAGACGATCAGGTCGCGCCCGTCGACGGTCACGACCTCCCAGTAGCGCCGGCGCAGCGGCTGCGCGGTCCACCAGCGATCCTCGATCAGCCACGACTCGCGAACGGCGACGATCTCGTGCCCGTCGACCTCGACCGGCCGCCCGCCGGGGCCGGCGAACACCCGCGCCGCGCGCGGCAGGACCAGGCGGCGCGCCCCGGCGGGCGTCACGGCTCAAACGGCGTCAGCACGGCCCGGCGCTCGGGAATCCGTGAGTCGGGATCGACCGCCAGGACGCGCAGCGCGGCTTCGGGCCCGGCGACGGCGCGCGCCTGTCCGACGGCGCTGCGCAGCCGCTCGCGCCGCCTCGCGGCCTTGTCGTCGAACAGCGCGCGATCGCCCGCCGACGGCGGACCGAAGCGCTCAGCCGCCAGCCGCAGCGCCTCCGCCGGCGCCGGCAGCAGCGCCAGGCGACCGGCCAGCACGAGCCGCATCCGCACCGGATCGGACAGCGGCTCGCGGAAGACGACGCGCTCGCGCCAGGTGCCGCCCTCGACGAGCTTGGCTGACAGCACGCAGGCGCGCAGCGTGCGCCCGCGGCGGGCCGGCCGCGCCAGCAGCCGGTCGACGAGCAGGCCCAGCGCCCGCTCCAGTTGCTGGCCGGAGGCCGACTCCTCGAGCTCGAGCGTCTCCTGCAGGCGCTCGCTCGGCGGGCGCGGGCGCAGCGGCGTATCGCGGCCGCTGGCAAGCTCGTGCGCGATCAGCCCGGTGCGGCCGAAGCGGTCGGCGACGGCGCCGCGCGGAAGCGCCGCCAGATCGCCCAGCGTCAGGATCCCAAGCCGTTCGAGCGCCGCCGGCAGGTGCCCGACCTCGTCACGGCGGCGCAGCAGCGCGACCGGTTCGCCGGCCAGCCCCGCGGCTCCGTCGATCAGCCGGGCGTGCCGGGTGCGGGCGCCCGTGGCGGCGGCGATCGCACAGAAGCGCGAGGGCCCGGCGCCGATCCGCGCCGGCAGGCGCAGCGCCGAGCGGACCGCAGAGACGACGCCGTCGAGCGAACCCCCGTGCAGCCGGTGCAGGCCCTGCGCCTCGAAGCAGGCCAGTCCGGGCTGCTCACCCTCGATCTGCGCGCCGACCGTCTCCAGCCGTGCCAGCACGCGCTCCCAGGCGTCGGTGACACCGACCGGATCGGGCGGGATGAGCGCCAGCCGCGGCGACCGCGAGAGCGCCTCCCCCAGCCGCATCCCCGGGTGGATGCCCAGCGCCTCGGCCGCCTGGGAGACCTCGCCGACGCACTGCTCACGGCCTGGCTGCGGCGCCAGCGCCATCGGCCCCTGGGCGAGCGCGGCGCGTCCGCCGGCGGCGATGACGAGTTCGAAGCGGTGCAGAAGGACACAGATGATCATACGAACACACGTTCGCACACCCGGTCGTCGTCATGCAAGCTCGCGTGCGGATCAGCCGCCGAACATCCGCCCCAGCCCCATCGCCACAGCGAAGTCACCTTGCAGATCCAGGCGACCGTCAAGGATCGCGGCGCCGGCGTCGAGCTCGCCGGCGACGATGCGGATCGCGTCGGCGACGGTGAGCTGCGCGGTCAGCGCGGGGCCTTCGGTCATGCCCGGGCGGATGCTCGCCCGGTCGTGAGCGACGGAGATGACCCAGTGACTGACGACACCCGACGAGCGCCGCAGATCGAACTGCAGCGCGCCGGTGAAGCCGTCGGCACCGGCGGGATCAAAGCGCGCCGCGGCGTTTGCGAAGACGCGCGCCAGCCCGCGCTCGGAGCCGAGCGTCCGCTCCAGCGTGCGGTCGCCCGAGCGACGCACGAATGCCCGGAGTGCCCGCTGGCTGCGGTCCTGGAGCCTCCCCGCCACGTGGTGGACCATACGGCGCGCGGCCGCAACCTTTGCCCGCGCCGGCCGTTGCTGCTGGATGACCTATCGGTTCCACGTCGCAGGCCTCGCGGTCCTCACCGGCTGCCTCGCCGCCGTTGCCCCTGCCACCGCATCCGCCGCGCCGCGCCCGCACAGCCGCGTCGTCACCTACGACCGCGGCGCCCTGATCGTCGAGCGCCTGCAGATCACGACCCGCCAGACGTACGGCCGCCTGCGCACGCGGGTCGACCTCACCGTCAGCAATGAGCGCTCGACGCCGCTGCGCCGCGAACTGGCGGTCGGGCGCTGCGTGCACGGAGTGCCCGCCTACCCCACGTGCCCGCAGGCGGCCCGCGTGCTGATCCGCCTCGGTGCGCGCGAGCGACGCGCGGTGACGCTGACGGCCACACTTGCAATGCCGCCGGCACGGCTCGACGCCATCGAGGCGACGCTCGCGCGGCCGGGAAGTGGCTCGCCGTTCGCGTTCCGCGACGACGCGCAACTGCTGGTCACCGGCAACGCCTGGCGTGGTCCGGGAGCGGGCCGGCGGTATGGCATGGCCATCGCCCCCGGCGATGCGGCCCGCCGGCTGAGCTTCGACATCCCGCTGTTCTCCGCCGACGAGGCCTACGTCGACCTGATCTGGACCGGGACGGCTGCCCCCACCGGCGCGGCGACGAGGATCGCGCGCTGTCGCGGGGCGTTGTGCCCACCGAGCGCGCTACCGCCCAGCGGCAGCCGCAGCGGCCCACAGCGCTTCGGCCGTCGGTTCAACCTCCGTCGCGGCACCGCGACATCGATCGCGATCGCGGTCGCCGGGACGGGTGGTCAGCCGGCACTGACGGCCGAACTGCCGTGGCCGGCGCGCTGACGCAGGAACGTCGGCAGCCACGCACCCGACCGGGGATACTCGGGTCATGCCGCAGCACATCACCGCGCAGGAGGCCGCGCAGCTGGTCAAGTCCGGCGACTGGGTCGACTACTGCTCGACGTTCGCCCAACCGGACGTGTTCGACACGGCGCTCGCGGCGCGCGTGGCGGAACTACACGACGTCAAGCTGCGCGCGTGCCTGACCGTCAAACCACGCGCGGTCCTCGCCGCCGACCCCGAGGGCGACCACTTCACGTGGTTCAACTGGCACTTCTCCGGCTACGACCGCCAGCAGCACGATGCCGGCATCAGTCACTACGCGCCGATCAACCTCGGCGAGCTTCCCGACTACTACCGCCGGTTCATCGAGCGGCCCGACGTCGCCGTGATCAAGACCTGCCCGATGGACGAGCAGGGGTTCTTCAACTTCGGGCCGACCAACGTGTGGCATGGCGCGATTCTGGAGATGGCCAACGTGGTGATCGTCGAGGTGAGCGAGGCGCTGCCGTACGTCTACGGCGTCGACAACGGCGTCGACGCACGCGACGTGGACTACGTCATCACCGGCGACAACGCGCCGCTCTTCGAGCTTCCCTGCCCGCCGGTGACGGACGCCGACCGCGCGGTCGGCAGCCTGATCGCCAGCGAGATCGAGGACGGCGCGTGCCTGCAGATCGGCATCGGCGGGATGCCCAACGCGGTCTGCGCATCCCTGATCGAGAGCGGTGTCCGCGACCTCGGAATCCACACCGAGATGCTCACCGACGGGCTGATCGACCTGTATCGCTCCGGGCAGGTCACGGGAGCGCGCAAGCAGCTCGATCCGGGCAAGATCGTCTTCAGCTTCACGCTGGGGTCGCAGAGCACGTACGACGCGCTGAACCGCAACGACGACGTCGCCTGTTGCCCGGCCGAGTACACCAACCTGCCGCACATCGTGATGCAGAACGACCGCGTGGTGGCGATCAACTCGACGACCCAGATCGACCTTCAGGGGCAGGCGGCGTCCGAGACCGACGGTCATCGCCACATCAGCGGCACGGGCGGGCAGCTGCAGTTCGTCCGCGGGGCGTACGCCTCGAGCGGCGGCAAGTCGTTCATCTGCATGCCGTCGACGTACGAGAAGCCCGGCATCCGCCGCAGCCGCGTCGTGATCGAGCTGACGCCGGGCAACATCGTCACCACCCCCCGCACGGACATGATGTACGTCGTCACCGAATACGGCTGCGTCAACCTCAAGGGCAAGACCGTCGCCGAGCGCGCCACCGCGATGATCAGCCTCGCGCATCCCGACTTCCGCGAGGACCTGGAGCGTCAGGCTCGGGAGCACCAGCTGATCCCGCGGACGTACCGGTGACCTGACGGACAAACGCGCGCGGCCCGTCAGCCGGCCAGGATCTTGGCCTTCTCGGCCGCGAACTCCTGCTCGGTGAGAATGCCGGCGTCCTTCAGTCCGGCGAGCTCCTTGAGCTGCTGGATCTTGTCGGGGGCGGCGGGAACCGGCGCGGCGACCGGCGCCGCGGCCGCGGGCTGCTGCTGGCCCTCCTGCTGCGCCCAGCGCTCCTGCTGGCGGTGCTGCACGCGCCCCGCGGTTCCGGCGATGACCGCCGTACGACCCATCGTCCTGAGCAAGGGCATAGCGAAATCTCCGGGTGGTCAGGCCGCTTCAGCGGCGTCGAGGGCATCCAACAGGTCCTGTGCACCGACGCGCTCGAAGGCGAGCATCCGCCCGCCGTTGCGCCGGACGGCCGTTGCGAACGGCGCCGCCCACGCGTTCTCGAACACGATCAGCACGGCGGCGGCGCCGGGCTCGAGTTCTGCCGCAGCCGTCGCGACGTCCTCGTCGCCGATCAGGCCCGAGCGCGCGCCGCCGAACGCGACAATGTCCGGGAAGCCGTCACCGTCGATGTCGGTGACATCAACGCCGGAGAAGGTCCCATCGGCGTCTTTCTGCACGAAGAGCACGTCGAGCACACGGATCACGCCGCGCTCCACGAGATCGAGGAACAGCGGGATCGCCTCGCCGGTCCGCGGCGCATCAGGCGGATAGCCGATGACCACGATGTCGACTGGACCCATCTCAACGTCGGTGCTCATCCGCGCTCCCTTTCCCGCATGACGTATCTGCGCGGCGCAGCCTATGACACGCGACGTGCCGGAGGCAACGCGCAAGCGTGGGCGGCGAGCACGCCGGCACGCGTCCGGCCGCGGCGCGCAAACGCGGCACGCAGATCGTCGCCCACGCTCCCCCGGGGTGAGGAGCAGTGCAATGAGCGGGATCTCGACGAGCAGCAGCACGAGTCTCCTGCGAACCGGCCCATAGAAAAGCCCCGCCGGAGCGGGGCTTTCCCGTAGCACGCCGGTAAGCCGGAGACTCGTCACGCGGGGTCCCACAGGGGGTGTCGGCCTGCCACGAGGAGGCTGGACCCTGATGTTCGACGAGCTTGATGACTTCTTGCGCTACTGCCGTGTGGAGCGGCGCTTGGCGCCACTGACGTGTTCTGCCTACGAGCGCGACGTGCGCGCTTGCCTGGACTTTCATCAGCGTGAAGGGATTCTCGCCCTTGCCGAGGTCCGGGCGCCGCAGCTGCGTCGCTTCCTCGCCGACGAGATTACCCGCCGGCCCGCACCGGCCAGTCAGGCGCGGACGGTCGCAGCGCTGAAGTGTTTCTTTCACTTCTGCGTCGAGAACGAGCACCTCGAGCACGACCCAGCCGCCGTGCTGCGCACCCCGAAGAAGCGTGAGGCGCTGCCTGACGTACTCAACCGCCACGAGCTCGGACGGCTGCTAGCGGTGCCCGACCTCAAGGGCGTCTGGCAGCGCGAGCATCCCGGCAAGCGCGAGCGCGACCGCCTGATGCTCGCCCTGTTCGCCTACGCGGGCCTGCGCCGCTCCGAACTGCTCGGGCTGGACTGGGACGACGTCGACCTGCAGCGACGGCTGCTGCGCGTGCGGATCGCGAAGGGCGGCCGCCAGCGCGTTGTCCCGATCCACCCCGCGCTCGGGCCGCTGTTCGCCGACTACCTCAGCACGCGCTGCGGAGATCCCGAACCGGCGCTCTTCGTCGGTGTACACGGACGCCGGCTCTCACAGACGATCCTCAGCGAAACGTTCCGCCGCTACGCCTACGCGGCCGGCGTCACCACGCGCAAGCGCGTCACGCCGCACACGCTGCGCCACGTCTTCGCCTCCGAGCTGCTGTACGCCGGCGCGAACCTCCGCCAGATCCAAGACCTACTCGGCCACAAGCACCTGGACTCCACACAGCGCTACACGCGGGTCACCGCGCATGAGCTGCGCGGCGCGATCAAGCGCCTGCGCTGGTCGATCGAGCCTGGCGAATGACGCGGTGAGCGTCTGGAGCGATGCGGCCGAATCATCATCCGCTGCCACGGGCACGTTGGCGCGCTAAACCGCGGCCATTGCCCGTATAACACGATCGCCCTTGACACAGCGGACGATCCAGGACGAGTCGCCGACGAGGTGCGTGTAGCAACGATATCCGAGCGTGTTCGGGTGCTTCGGCGCCCCGAGCGTCTGGTATTCGGCCTGTGTGGCCCAGCGTGCAACGGCACGGAACACTGTAATCGCGGCACGGCAAGTCGTCCCCTTGGCACTTAGCACGCCAAACACAAGCGGCGGCGTGCCGGCTACGCGCGCGTCCTGGCAGTTGCGAATCTTCGACGCGTGTCCAGCTTGACGCGCGATCGCGGCCCCGCTGCACAGCGCTAGAGCAGTGATGCCGACCAATGCGGAGGCCGCGATCCGCGTCCTACCCGAATGGGTGGTGTCAAGAGCGTCCGTCATGCAGGGTTTGTGGGCGGCTGTACGAGGCAGTCAGCGTTTACGAACACCCACGTGTAAACGACGCCCGGCGATCCGGCGGGAATGCGCGCCATCACCCAGTTCGTGTCCTTTGCTGAGTAGCGCCAGAACGCCCCGCTCCCACTGTAGTCGCCCTGATAGTCGGCCGGGGCAGCCGTCGACTGCCACGGCTTCACGTTGAGGTACATGTGGCACGCCACCGCGGTGCGCAACGTCCAGGCTCCGTCGTCACTGGGAGTCTGATTGATGCGCGTCGCGAAGTATGAGTGAGGAATCGCCCCGGTGCACGCGCTCCCAGTCGAGTTGACGCGAAGGCCGAGGTTAGTGGTCAGGAACCAGCCACATCCGCCGTAGTTTCCGCCCGCGTACCCTTCCCACCAGGTCGGCGGGTTCTGCAGGTTGGCTTTGCCGAGACTGATGTTGGTGCCGGGGGTGCAGTAGCCCTCGACGAGCCCGTCGCTGATATCACGCATCGTCCCCGTGCTGCCACATTGATAAGTTCCGATCGTTACCGCGGCGCCGACGTGCGACCCACTGGTCGGAGCCGCCGGGACTACTTGAAGAGGCCAAGGATCGGGCTGATCTGCGAATCCTGGCGGTGCCGTGCTCAGAATGGACACGCCGACTAGCACCGTCGCCGCAAGCACCTCAATTGCTGCCCGGATCTGCTTACTCATGTCGACTCCACGTTGAGTTGTCGGCCTTGCTTCTTCTGGCTGCCACGCCATCCCACCGGGCGGCCCGTGGCGGGTGCTTGCGGTCAACCTGACCCGCGGTCCAACGTACACGCTCAAGCCGCGCCGCTCAAGCGTCTTGAGTAATCTGCCACTTCCACCGTCTCGCCGGCGCCGTGAACACCACAGGCTGATGGGATCCGAACTGGCGCTGCCGGCGGTCCGGCACCCCGCGCCGGTGCGTAACCGACGCGGCGCGTTTGGTCCGCCGCTTCAGCGCCGAGCCGTCCGACACGGGCGGCTGGTCGGTGAGTCGCACGGCGTCGAAAGCCATCAGGACCAGCGCCGCATCGGTGATGCCGTCGGCGTGAAGGCCGCGACGAGCAGGACCATTGTGGCGGTGCGGCGCGTGTGCTTACGGTCTCATGTCGTGCGCTCCCGGACTGGGGTCTTTGGTCAGGGTCCCTGATCATTCAGGGCGGCCCAAGCAGCCGCCTCGGACCACCGCACGTCAGTTTTGCGCTCTGCCCACCAGCGGTGAACAGGCGGAACTCTGGCCCGATTGTGAGCGCTGAGCCCCGTTCACAATCGGCGGATGCGGAGTTCGCTGCCGGCTTTTCTCGACTGCTAGTCGGCCGCAGCCGCAGTCAGGCTGGCGCGCCGTTTGGGCGATACCGCTGCACGGCCAGAACCTTGCCACGTGCGGTCAGATACCGCAGCGTCAACAGGCCCGCGCCGGCCGGCGCGTCGAAGGCAAATAGGCCGTGCCGGATTGCAACGGCGGCCCGGAAAGGGTCGCGCCCAGTCCTCCTGACGACTGCCCGGGCAGTACCCGCGATTGCGAGCCCGTAAAAGTAGGATCCTGACGACCGCGAGGGTCCGATCTGCGAGCCGAAGATGCCTGTGGCCGGCCGGGCGTTAACGATCCGGATTCCGCCGTCGCCTTGCTTGCGGCCGTTATGGAAGCGCGCCACGGCGATTCGCTGCAGATCTGTGTTCGTGTCGTCGGCGGTCGAGATCGCCTTGGAGGCCGCCGACCGAATCGCGTCGTCGGCTGGATGCGCGACCTTCAGCCGGTCGAGCCGGGCGCTCAAGCACAAAGCAGGGTCGCGTGCCATGAGCCCACCCCTTCCAGTCCAGGCGAACGCGAGCAGCTCGTTACCGCCGGGGAACACGACCGACCGAAGTGTGGCCTTGATCACGGCCCCTCCCCGCGCGACGACTTGAGCGGCGTGTGCTCGGTTCACGGCTGGGGCGCCGCCGATGCGCGACAGGAGCGCGGCAACCTGCGGTGCCGGCGCAGCGCCACTCAGCTCGGCGAGAGCGGGATCTGGCGTCGGACGACAGCTTGCCACCTTGGAGGTTTCGCCAAGTATCTGGCTTGCCAGGGCGTGACCGTCGGCGCCCGAACTCGATCCCCCGGCATACGAGGCTGTCGCCGGACTAAGCAAGGCTGCGACGAGGACGACCGCCGCCAGAGAATGTGGCGGGTGCGGGGTCCCGCGAGCCCAGAGCATCATTCGCCCGGACAATATCCGTTTCTTCCAATCGGGATGCCGATAGTCGTCAGCCGCTGCCCGGCGGCGTCGGCAACAAAGATGCTCGTCGCGTAGGGCTCGGACGCGGTTGGTACGTGACCGCTGAACCAGGCTACCTCGTGAGCCGTTCGCATCCGACTGGTCGACCCGTCGCTGAAAGTAAGAATGGTGGACGCAGCTCCGGGCGGCAACACCGCGGCGAGTCGCATCGGCCCCGCCGAGTGGCTGCAGTCGTTGCTGATCTGCACAGAGTGGCCAGCAGCGACCTGCGCGTCCGGCGTGCAGAAGTCGTCGGGCGTCGAGAACAGCACGCAGACCCCGTCCTTGGTCGGGGCTACGCTGACCGAGTCGCCCTCGACTGTCGTGCCGATGACGCGGCTCTGTGCCAAGTCGGCTCCGCCCGCTCGCGCCATCACATGGTCGGCAGCAGAATCAAGCGCCTGAAGGTTTGCCAGCGTCCCGCCCGTGCCGGGATTCGAACTAAAGAGCATCGCATTGGCAGAGCTGGCGATCGCCGCTACGGCGGCAGCCACAAGCGCGATCTTGGCTAGTGAAGTCCTCATGTGTTCGCGTACCCCGCAACGGCCTCGGTGACCCCGGACTGGTTGTAGACGCGGCCCCATGTATAGAGGCTGCCGGTCGCGCTTGCGCCGCAGATTCCATACCCGTGGTCGACCTGGTTGAACGTCCCGCTCTTCTGGAAGAGCTGACACGCGATGTACGACGTGTAGTCGATGGTGCCGGGACTCGAGAAGATCTGGCCACCATTGTGAACGAACGTGTGAGCCCCGCCCGTCTCGATGTAGCTGTTGTTCCCGCCGATCGGATAGCCGCCGTATGCCTCGCTGTACGCAAGCGCCACACCAACGAAGCTGGCTGTGCCGGCGGTCGCGGCAACCAACACCTGCAAAAGACGCACCCGCGCAGCCGTCCTCAGTGCCACTCGACCGCCTCTCATCGTTGCGCCTCGACTCATGATTCCGAACGTACATCGGCAGTCGGCGAATGTCAATGCGCAAGGTCGCTGAGCAATCAACGTTTATGCTCAGTTACGCTCGGGCGCCGGTGCTAGACGTGAGAATCGCGGTGCGACCGTCGCCTGATGAGAGCTGTCAGGTGGCGACGCGGGCGGCGCGCCTGGAGCGTCCGGTAGCTGCTGAGCGATCCGACGTGGCGGGCTGGTCGGTCAGCCGAACCGATTCAAACGCCATCAGAACCACAGCTGCTTCGGTGATGCCGTCGGCGTGGGGATCACGTTTGATCCGCTCCGCAGCGGAACTCTCGATGCGCTGCAGGCGCTCGACGAGTTGGAGGTAGGCCTTTGCGACTTCCTTCCACGCGCGATCGTCGAGTCGCATGTTCGCGCGGCTCAGATGGGCCTCAGCCCGGTCGAAGCCACCGCTGGCGGACGACAAGCGCGCGTAGTCGTAGATGACTTGGAGCGTCGAGTCGACCGCGACCTGCTTTGCCATCGACGGCGCCTGGCCCCAGGCCTCATCGGTGACTCTGGGCCGGACTTTCGCTCGGTAGACGTGCTCGACGGCGCCTCGCACGCGGCGCTCGCTGACGAGTTCGACCATGCCGAGGTCCTTGAGCGTCCTGACGTGGTAGGCGACGGTGCCGAGGCTCGCATCCACGGTCCTCGCCAACTCGACAGGGCTCGCCGAGCGCTCGCTGAGCATCGCGAAGATCCGCACGCGCAGCGGATGGCCCAGCGCCTTCACATAGCGCGGGTCGTCAAGGCTCGTAATCGGCTTGCTCATGGCATCGAAAGTGACTCGCGAAGGCGGGCTCTTGCGCGGTGCAGATGAACCTTAGTCGTCCCTTCGGGCATTCCGAGGTGGTCGGCAAGCGCCCTGCTGCGTCATATCAGCGAAGTACCGGCCAGCGAGTACGGCCTGATCGTGCTGGCTGAGCCCGGCGAGCGCGCGTGCGACATCAACCCGGAGATCGACATCGGGGGCGAAGTCGGGCGACGCCTGAGCTGACTCGTCTGCCATTGCCAGGGCTGAGCGTTCGGTCAGGACACGCAGCGCCTCGCGGCGCGCGATCGTCCGAAGCCACGCACTCGGACTTGACGGCGTTGCGCAGGAGGCTCGGTGGCGCCATGCGCGCAGAACGGCCTCCTGCGCAGCGTCCTCGGCGTTGGCGCCCGGGCCGAACGTGCGGGTGGTCTCGCGAAGGCAGATTGATGTCGCCTCGCACCAGTCCCAGCTCGAGGTTCTTGCTGGTGGACGCTCCGCCATGTCGCAGAGCGATTCTGAGTGCTGAAACGATTTGCGCGGTTTGTTCGGTCTTGTCGGTCATGAACGTCACCACCGCCGCGCCCTACGACACCGTCGCTGACGTCTACGACCTGGTCAGCGCCAGCTATCAGCACGATCGCTGGATCAACGCTCTGCTCGAGCGCTGCAGCGCTCATGGCCTGAGGCCGAACTCCGTGCTCGACGTTGGGTGCGGATCGGGTCACAGCTTCTTGCCGATGCTCGACCGGGGCCTCACGGTCACGGCCTGCGACATCTCGGCCGGCATGGTCGACGTGGCGCGCCGCCGGACAGCTGGGCGTTGCGACGTGCACGTCGCAGACATGCGGCGCCTGCCACAGCTGGGCTGGTTCGATCTCGTCACGTGCCTGGACGACGCGATCAACCATCTCGACAGCCCGTCGGACGTCGCCGACGCGCTATTCGGGATGCGGGCAAACCTCGCGCCGGGCGGAGTCGTCGTCTTCGACGCACTCTTGCTCGGCGCCTACGCAGCCAGCCATGACCACGTCTTCGAGCGCGACGACAGCTTCGTGGTGTGGCGCAAGCGCGAGTCCGAGGTCTTGGTTTCCGGCGGCGCCACACAGATCGTCGTTGACATCTTTCGGCGCGACGGCGAATCGTGGTCGCGCGATCGGTTCGTCCAACCGCACCGCCACTACCCGGTCGAGGAACTCGTCGCACTGGCTGGCGAAGCGGGATTGAGGCTCGTCCACGTGTACGGCCAGCGTCCCGGGGGCTTGCTGGAGGACCGCGTCGACGAGTCCCGCGACCACAAGGCAGTGCTCATCTTGGCCGCCAAGTAGCGGCTGACTCCGACAGGAAGGAGGCACTCATGCATTGGGGCCCGTAGTCGGATCGTGCGCTGGGCGCTCGGCGATGTCGCCGCGCGCCCAGCAGCATGCTCTTCGCCGTACGGCGCCCAAGGCTTGTCAGACGTCCAGTAGCGCCGGGTCGGCCCCCGCAGGGGGCGCCCCGGGTTGGCGAAGCCGTCGGGGCGGCGCGCAGCGGCGCGAGGCCGGCCCCACAGGGGACGGGCGGGGTCCGTCGGGACCTTCTCGCCGGGAGCCGCGGCGAGCGCAGCGAGAGGCCTGCCGTAGGCGGGCCGGCCAGCGGCTCCCGTGCGAGACCGAGCGTTCTCGCGAGGTGTCCGGCCAGGACACCTCGCGAAGTTGTGCCGCTTTCCAGGTCTTTCCCGCGGTCAGCACGTGGTGGTGGTCCCTGGCTCATCCCGGCAAGGTCCCGGCCTGCTCCCGGGCGGTACCCGAGCAGGATGAGGCCCGCGGCAACAGACCGCGGGCCTCGCTCCGAGAACCGCGTGTGGGAACATCGAGCCGAGGGCCGCGAAAGCGCGGGACGCATCTGACGCGCCGCGACCTCCAGATCCTCGAGGCATTGGTGAAGCGCCGTGCCGAGACCTTGACGTGGATCCACGAGCAGCAGTTCGCGGGCCTGTCGCGTAAGCGCGCTTTGAACCGACTCGGCGATCTCGCAGCGGCCGGCTACCTGAAGCGTGTAACGGTGACCGTCCCCGGTGCGCCGCGGCCGCAGTCGGCGTACACGCTCGGGCCGCGCGGAAAAGCTGCGCTCGAACTGCGCTCCCTTGCGGGCGAGCACTTCCGTCACCGGCGTTTCAACCCGACGCTGCGCGACTCGTCGATCCCGCACCAGATCCTCGTCAACCGCGTCGCCGACTGGCTCGGCGCCGACCTGACCCCCGAACACCTGCTTCCGATGAGCACCAAGGAGCAGTGGCGTCACAAGCCCGACGGCGTCTACCGAGCACACGGCGCCGACGAGCGCCGGATGGTCTGGCTCGAGATCGACCTTGGCCACTACAGCCGCGAGCGCATCAACGGCAAGGTCCACGCGTTCCGCGTTGACGCGGACGCCGCCCACCTGCTGCTCGTCACGCACACCAGAGCCCGCGCTGATCAGCTCGCGCGCTGGCTCAACACCGAACGCATCAGCCGATCGATGACGATCATCTGCCTCACCGAGCTGCTCGCCGACCCCGAATTCGCGCGCAACGCACTACCCGCCCCGCAACAGCCGACACAGGACCCCTTCGAACACGTCCCCCCGATCGAAGGGCTGCACATCCCCGACCTACCGCCGCCTCCGGCGCCCTGGTGCCCCGAGGAAGACGGATGGGACTGACCACCAACAAGCATCCCGTGCTCGCCGGCGCGACGATTCCCGGGTCTGGCAATCGCACCAGCGCTCGCCGCGGGCCGATTCGGCCGCATCCGGTACGAGGTCAGTGGCCCGGGCACTGGACGGAATCAGCGCGCGGTCGTGAGCGGCGTGAACGCTGACGCCTGTGATCGGGCGGCACTCGCGGCGCTGGCCGCGGCGCTCGCTGAGGCGCGCGGGGGTAAGGATCTGCGGCCGCCGTTTGTCCTGCTGGCCGACGTGCTGCTCGGCTTGAGCGGCGGGCGGATGGCCGGACACGCGAGCGCAGAGGCGCTGCTCGTCCGTGGTCGTGAGGACTGGCTGCGGCGGCTGCGCAGCGCCGGGCGTAGCGAGAGCTCGCTGCGCGCGTATCGCAACGCGGTTGACGACCTGCTGGCCTGGGGACGAAGCACAGGCCGCGTCGACGCGCTGTTCGCGGAGCACGTCGTCGTCGAATACCTCGACGGCTATCGGCGACGCTGTTCGCCGGCGCCCGCAACCTACCACCGCCGGTTCCTGTTGCTGCGACGCTTTATGCGCTGGGTGGCAGCGCGCGAGGGGATCGCCGATCCGTTCGCCGAACTCGACGCGCCGCCGCGACCGCGCCAGGAGGCCGCCTGGCTGACGCCCGAGGAGTTCGCGCGCATTCTCGCGGCCGCGGATGTGCCGGCACGACGCCTCGCCGGGATGGCCCAGCGCGATCGGCTCGTGCTGCTGGCACTCGTCACGACCGGCCTGCGGCGCGCTGAGCTGGTCGCCCTCGACTGGGGCGACCTCGTGCTCGACGGCGAGGCGCCGTCACTGCTCGTGCGCCGAGGAAAGGGCGGCAAGCCGCGCCGTCAGCCGCTGCCTGGGGCTCTCGCAGGCGAGTTGCGGGCGCTGGAAGCCGAGCGCCGCCCGTCGGCTGCAGACCCGGTGTTCATCGGCTTGCAGGGTCGGCGACTGCAGCCGACGATCCTCGCCGGGATCGTCCGCCGGTCAGCGCAGCGCGCCGGGATCGAGAAGCACGTGACCGCGCACACGCTGCGCCACACCGCAGCGACGTGGCTGCGCCAGGCGACCGGCGACGCGCGCCTTGTCGCCGAGTACCTCGGGCACGCGGACCTCTCGACCGTCAGCCGCTACGCCCACGTCGCCAGCGACGAGCTGCGCGCCGGCGCCGAGGTGATCGCCGCGCAGGCGCTCCCCTCTCCCTCGCCGCCATCAGCCGAGGCCGATAGAGCCGAGGCGCTCGCGCTGGCCGCCTGAGCGCCGCCGTGGGTGCTGTCGTGCCGCACAATTACGGTCCCCCGCCGATGGCCGCCACGCCGCTACGTCCGCGCGTCACCTTGCGCTGCCTCAAGGAGGACCTGCGGCTGGACCTGCCGCCGGTCGAGGTCGACATCGCCTCGCTGGACCATCCGGCGCTGCGCGAGACACGTCGGCTGGCTCCCAGCGCCCCGCGCGGCCAGAAGCGGATCCTCTCGATCGACCACCCGATCGTTCACCGGCTACGCCATGGTCGCTGGCGCGGTGCGACCTGGGTTGACCGGGAGCAGCAGAGCTTGTGGCTGTGCGCTGCCGCTCAACGCGAGGCGGGATCGAGCGACGATGCGTTCGAGCACTTCGCGGCGCTACATGCGGCCGGTCGCCTGCTGCCCCATGGCGACGATCAGCTGCGCGACGCGCTCGAGGGCAACGCCCGCACCATCGACGACGCGGCCAAGGCGATCCCTGCCGTGCTGGCGCGGGCGTTCAAGAAGCCCGGACAGGATGTGAGCGCACGCTTCGGCGAGCTTGCCGACGCGCGCCTGCACGCCAGCGAGTCGGGCGAGGAGCTCTGGGTGGCGATCGCGACTCAGACGCCGGACGGGCGCTTCGTCGACGAGCGGCTTCGCGACGTGCTCTTCCGGCTGGTCTTCGATGCCGCCGATGCGGCGCTGTGGGAGCCACGCGCAGACTGGCCCGGCGGCGAGCTGGCCTGGTTCGAGGTCGCGCGCCAGGGCTTGCGCGACACAGCGGGCTGATCGGCTGCAACGCCGCCGACGCGCTCCACGTCGGCCTCGCTGACGCCGAGCGTGTACGCGAGCGCCGAAGCCTTCCCGCCGAGCAGCGCCTCGCGGGCCCGGTCCATCCGGCTCGCGAACTCCTCGCGATGACGCTCGACGTACTCGGACACGGCGCGATCGACGAGCTCGGCCTGGTTGCAGCCGGACAGCAGCGCGGCGTGGCGCACGCGGTCTTTGGTCGATTCGTAGACCTTGATCGGTGACTGTGCGGTAACCATGGTTAAGGTTCCTCTCGGTACTTCGGTACCAAGGGTGTCATGCTTGAGTCTGGTCGTCAACCTTCTTACCCAGCGCACAGAGCCCAGGCTCGGCGCACGCTGCGGCGGATCGCTGAGAATTATGGACGCGGCCCCAGCGGGTCAGCGCCCGGGCCAGCGCACTATGGACGAAGTGTCGCGCGAACGGCGGTCGTCTGCCGCGCGCCCGCTCGGGAGCGAGCCGTCACGGAAGCGACCAGCACCGGCGGCCGATGGGTCCGGCTCGCCTGTCGGCGGACGGCATTCCGCGCCGCCGAGCTAACGCGAAACCCGATCGGATCCCACGCTGAGGTGCACTGACCCCCGACGAACCGCACCGTCGCAGCCGTCGCCCCAGCGACGGTGATCCGGCCGCTGCCGCTCAAGGTCGAGGCGCTGGTGCAGCGAGCCCGACCGGGAACAAACGCGGACAGCCGCGAGCCCGAGTCAACCGTCGCGACAACCAGCCCGCGCGTGGGCGTCGTGTCGGGTGCGGGCTGAATCGTCGACCGAACGGTGGTCGTCTGCCGCGTGCCAGCGCTGGAGCGTGCCGTCACGGACGCGACGAGCACCGGCGTCCGGTGGGTCCGGCTCGCCTGCCGGCGGACAGCATTCCGCGCTGCTGAGCTGACGCGAAAGCCGATCGGATCCCACGCTGAGGTGCACTGACCCCCGACGAACCGCACCGTCGCAACCGTCGCCCCAGCGACGGTGATCCGGCCGCTGCCGGTCAAGGTCGAAGCGTCGGTGCAATGCGCGCGACCGGCCACCAGCGGCGAGAGGCGCGAGGCGGGATCGACGGTTGCCACAACGAGGTCGAACTGATCGGCGCCG
Source organism: Solirubrobacterales bacterium (assembly GCA_038224135.1). GTDB lineage: Bacteria > Actinomycetota > Thermoleophilia > Solirubrobacterales > Solirubrobacteraceae > F1-60-MAGs163. The sequence continues at coordinate 18,008 of JBBRFO010000007.1, read as the reverse complement.
GCCAAGCCGACCACGCCAAGGCCGGCGACACACCCGACCAGCAGAACGCCTCTGCGAACGGCTCTCGGGCGGACGGGTCGCACTTACAGCCCCATGCAGTTCTTGTTGACGAACACCCAGTTCCCGTCCCCGGGATTCAAGCCACGATCGCGGATCATCGCGTAGTTGACACCAGACGACGAGGGATACCGCGCGAGGTAGCGCCAGGCAAGGCGCGGGGTGCCGTCCGAGATGGTCGAGTTGGCCGGCACGGTACGGATCCCGCCCGTCGGCGAGAGTGTCTGGCCCGAGGTCCAGGGTCGGAAGTTCAGGTACTCGATGCACTGCTGAGGGTTGGTCCGCGGGGTGCCCGCGCAACTGCTGGTGCCCGAGCAGCCATCGGTTGATGAGGCGAAGTCCGTCAAGTTGATGCTCACGCTCCCGAACGGGCAGCGCGCAAAGACCCCATCACCGACCTGAGCGTCCTGCGCCGTCTCAATCCAGCCGCAGCCCTGGAACGAGCCGATCACATAGCCACCGTCGTAGTACTTGCCCGTGTCAGGTACCTGGTCGGACTTCGAAGTCCGCTCGAGGTGGGCGCCCTGGGAACAGTTCCCGATTGCGTAGCCGCTCACCGTGTTGGCCACGCTGACTTGCGGCAACGAGCACTGGAACAGTCCGCTCTGCGGCGTGGCCAAGGGCACGGGTGACCGAAAGCCGTTCGGCGGCAGCGGATGGAGCGGCGTCAGCGTTGCGCCGTTGTCCGGTGAGAGGTAGAGGTCGGCCCTTGCGGGCAATGGTGTGGCCAGGGTCGCCAAGCACGCGAGCAGCAGCGCCGCGCTTCCGGTCAGCACCTTGCGCGCACCCAGCGTGGTCCGCGTGACGTCGATCTGGAGCATCGCTCGAACCTACACAGTCCTGCGGTTACGATCAAGACGCTTTAGTACTCGACTTGTCGCACTGGCGCGGAAGCCCGATCGGTTGCGCGCCACCGTGCCCCTCCGAACCCCGTGGTAGCGTCCTGGCTGCGGCGTGGTGCTGTGCCGGACGGTGTCCGGCAGCCCGTGCCGAGCGGTTCCATAGAGATCGCCGACACGCCCCTGTCTCGCCTGGTGTGACGAGTCCCGTGCTTCTCGCCCTATAGGAAAACCCCGCGTTAGCGGGGCTTTCCCTTAGCACGCCGGTAAGCCGGATTCTGTCGTGGACAGTCATCCATCTGTGCGGCCTACCTGGACCTTGGCGGGCAGCCTGCGAACGGTCCTGCTTGGCCTTGCATCCGGTGGGGTTTACCTGGCCGCCGCGTCACCACGACGCCGGTGCGCTCTTACCGCACCATTTCACCCTTACCTGTGCGCAGGTGGACGGACGTCCAGCCCACCCACGCCATCGGCGGTGTCTTTCTGTGGCACTCTCCCGCGGGTTTCCCCGGGTCGGTCTCCCGACCACCGTGCCCTGTGATGTCCGGACTTTCCTCGACGGGATTTCTCCCCCGCCGCGACTGTCTGGCGTACGCGGGGGACGGTAGCGCGGATGCGGCGCGCGTCAAGTCAGCGTCGGGGGAACGAGCCGGAAGCCCTCGTCGGCCGCGGCGACGCGCAGCCGCGCGTCGAAGCAGACGAGCGAGTCGCACGCGGGAACCTGCTCGCGTGCCTGGAGTGCAGACGCAAGCTGAATCGCGTCGCCCGTCCTCAGGCCGTGACGACCCGTCAGCTGAGCGGCATCACGCAGAACCTCAGATGTCACGGACAGGGACACCGCGGCGTCCGGGCGCCGCTGCTCGAAGTCCGCGTCGACCACCGTGCACAGCAGCGACGAGAGGTCCGGCGTGAGCTCGCCGAGCCGCTCCTTGCGACGAATGGCGGACGTGACCTCGACGCGCGACAGCGCCGATACGACGAGCACCAACCCGGGATCGACCACCTCGTGCCCCGGCTCGTCGACGTAGCGCTTGACGAGCGCTGACGCGTCGGCAAAGGCCGGCATCAATCGCGATCCAGCGACACGAGATCCGACAGCGGCGTCCCGTGCGCTGCCGCGCGCCGGGCCTCCGCGATCGTGCGCTCGTCAGGAAGTGGGGGATGCAGGCCCTGCGACGGCGCCGCCAGCAACCCGGCTGCGGCGAAGCGCGCGCGGAGGCGCTCGACCTCGGAGCCGGCGAGCTCCGGATCGACGAGTGCCGCCAGCGCCTGGCTCGCCAGCGCGTTGACGCTGACACCACGATCGGCTGCCGCGCGCTTCAACTCGCGCGCCAGTCGGTCGTCGAGCCGGAGCGTGACCTGCACCATGATGTCATGGTAGCACTCACGACATCATCGAACCGCAGTCGCCGCAGCGACCGCCCACGGGTCGTGGCCCGGGCCCGCTCGGGGGCGTCATCGCCCCTGAGCAGACCGGGCACGCGACCACATGGCCTGAGCGCAGGCCCTCCCACGCGCCGACGAGCAGTTCGTCGAGCGTGAGCCTGCGGCTCACAGCGGGAACCCTTCCCGCCGCACGCGCTCCGAGGAGCGCGCGGCGGCGGATGCGGGGCCCGACGTCAAGGTCAAGGCGCGGACGGGTGACGGCGATCGTCGCCATGTCAGACGCTCCGGAAGAGGCCGACGACCCGTCCCATCACCTGCACGTCCGTCGTTCGTATCGGCTCCATCGTCGCGTTCTCCGGCTGCAGGCGGATGTGATCGGCCTCGCGGAAGAACCGCTTGACCGTCGCCTCCTCGCCGACGAGCGCAACGACGATCTCGCCGTCGGAGGCCGTGTCCTGCGGGCGGACCACGACGAAGTCGCCCTCGAGGATGCCGGCGTCGATCATCGAGTCGCCGCGGACGCGCAGCACGTACTCGCCGTCATCGCCGCCCGCGGCCTGCGGGACCTGGACGTACTCCTCGATGTTCTCCTCGGCGAGGATCGGCTGGCCGGCGGCGACGGCGCCGACGAGCGGCAGGCCTGGTGAGACGACCTTGCCGATCGCCCCCTGAACCGCAGAGCCGACATCGCGCGCGGCGCGGTCGAGCATCTCGATCGCGCGCGGCTTGGACGGATCGCGGCGCAGCAGCCCGAGCTTCTCGAGGTTGGCGAGGTGGGCGTGGACGGTCGACGATGACGTCAGGCCGACTGCCTTCCCGATGTCGCGCACGGTCGGCGGATACCCGTGCTGAGACGAGTAGCGCTTGATGAAATCGAAGATCTCCTGCTGACGCTTCGTGAGGTCCATGGCCCCTCCTGAGGGACTCGAAGGCGAACACCTGTTCGATACCGTAACGCCGACCCTGGACGGAACGCAAGTGGCGGGCGCGGACACCCGCGGCGGGCGCCGGAACGCCCGTCCCCGCTGCTACTCTCGCCGTCCCGCGCACGCGTGCGCGGCCGCACTCGCGCCGATGGCGGAATTGGTAGACGCGCCAGGTTGAGGGCCTGGTGGGGGATAACCCCGTGGAGGTTCGAGTCCTCTTCGGCGCACTGCGCAGAACCCCGCCCGCAGGCGGGGTTCGCTCGTTCTGGACCAGCTGGGGCCCCGGCTACTCCGCGACGACGTCCGCGCCCGCCGCTGCCTTCTTGACGCCTTCAGCCGCCTTGCGGGCGCTTGACTTCGAGGAGAAGCTCTCCCCGGCCGTGGCCGTCGTCTGCCCGTTGGAGGACACGAGCTTCCAGCGGTATTTGCCGCCGGCGTCGGCGTAGATGACGAACTTGGCCATGTGATGCTCCCGTGGTCGGTGGACGGGCGCGAGCCTACACCTGGATGGGGCGCGGCACAGAAGGTGGGACACCGGCCCTTGCCAAGGCCATCAGCAAGGCTCGACAATCCCCGGATGCTCGCGCTCCGGCCCAACTGCGAACGCTGCGACACCGACCTCCCGCCGGACTCGGCGACAGCGCGAATCTGCAGCTACGAGTGCACGTTCTGCGCCGACTGCGTCGACGACGTACTGCGCGACGTCTGCCCGAACTGCGGCGGCGGGTTCGTGCCGCGGCCGATCCGCCCGCGTGAGGCGTGGCGCCCGCAGACCGGCCTCACGCATGACCCGCCGGATGAGCGGCGGCGCCAGCTGCGCTACTCGGCCGACGAAGTGGCGGCGCTGACCGAACGCCTGAGCGGGGTTCCTCCGGCCGAGCGCTGACGCGCGGCTCTCCCCTACCCCAGCGCCGCGGCGATCTCCGCCAGCGGCTTGCGGATGCCGGTCAGGAACGGCAGCTCCTCGCGCGTGTGCGCGCGAGCCCGGGCTCCGCGCAGGTGGCGCATCACGTCGACGATCCGCTCCAGCTCGTCGCATTCGAACGCCAGCAGCCATTCGTAGTCGCCGAGCGCGAACGAGCTGACCGTGTTGGCTCGCACGTCCGGGAAGTCGCGGCCCATGATGCCGTGCTCCTTCAGCATCTCGCGGCGCTCATCGGGATCGAGCAGGTACCACTCAAGCGAGCGCACGTACGGGTAGACGCAGACGTAGTTGTGCGGCGGCTCGCCGGCGAGGAACGCGGGGATGTGGGCGCGGTTGAACTCGGCATCACGGTGCACGCCGATCGCCGACCAGAACGGATCGAGCTGCCGGCCGAGTGCCGACCGGCGGAAGGCGCCGATCGCGTCCTGCATCTGATCGGAGCTGCTGCCCGTCAGCCAGATCAGCACGTCGGCCTCGGCCCGGAAGCCGGTCAGGTGGTAGGCGCCGCGGAGCGTCACGCCGTCGGTCGCGGCCAGCGCGGCCGCTGCGTCGTCGCCGTCGGCCGCGCCGGCGAGCGTCCCGGGTGCGGGCGCCCGATAGGCGGCGTAGGCGGTGTAGACGTGGCCTTCGCTGGACGGGGCGTCGCTGGTCATGGCCCCAGCTTAGGCGCGCGCGCTCAGCACGCGACGGCCTGCGTGCAGCGACCGGCGGCGGCCCACTCGGCACCGACCTCGACCAGGATGTCGAGCATCGCCGCACGCGCCGGCGAACACCAGCTGTTGTCCATCGTCGCAGCGACGATCTGCCGGACCGGTGCCTGCGGGCCGAGGCTACGGATCACGACGTCCTCGCGGACGTTGACGAGCGCCAGGTCCGGGATCAGCGACACACCGACGCCCGCGGCGACGAAGCCCTGGACGGCGTTGTAGTCATCGCTCTCGAACGCCAGCTGCGGTGAGAAGCCGGCGTCGTGGCAGGCGCGCAATGCGATCCGCGAGTCCAGGCAGGTGCCGGCGGCGGAGCCGAGAATCCACTGCTCCTCGCCCAGGTCGGACAGGCGGATGCGCTTGCGGTCGGCGAGCGGGTGGCCGACCGGCATCACGAGATGCATCGGGTCGTCCATCATCGCCGTCTGCTGGATCGCGCCGTCGACGCCGGCGTGCTCGGCCGTCGTGATCGCGATGTCCGCATCGCCGGCGCGCAGCATGGCGATCCCGTCGTCGGTGTCGGCCGGGTTGAGCTGCAGCTCGACCGCCGGATGCGCGGCGCGGAAGCGCGAGATCGCCGTCGGCATCAGCGTCGCGCCGACGCTGGAGAAGGCGAGCATCCGCACGCGGCCGCCGCGCAGGCCGGCGATCGCCTCCAGTTCGGCCTCAGCGTCGGCCAGGCGAGCGAGGATCGCATCGGCGTGGACGACCAGCGCTCGGCCGGCGTCGGTCAGCGCGATGCCGCGTGGCCCGCGCTCGACCAGGCGCGCCCCGGTCTCGCGTTCGAGCGTCGCGATCTGCTGGGAGACGGCGGACTGGGTGTAGGCGAGGGACTCGGCCGCAGCGGAGAAGGAGCCCTTCGCGGCGACCTCGCGCAGCACGCGCATCCGGCGGACATCGAGCATTAGGAGAACTTATCACGGAGGCGAGCGCATGTCATTTGATCTGATGGCTCACCCCTGGGAAAGTGCTCCTATGAAGACCGAGCGCATCACCTCAAGCCCCATTGACCTCGACACCGTCGTGCTGCGGATCGCCCGCGAGACCGACACGCCGGCCGTGCGGCGGCTGGCATGCCTTGACTCCTCCATGCCGCTCGGCGGCGAGGTGCTCGTCGCCGAGCGCGGCGGCGAGATCAGCGCCGCGATCTCGCTGCACAGCGGCCGCGTCGTCGCCGATCCATTCCAGCCGACGGCGGACCTCGTCGCCCTGCTGGAGGCGCGATTCGCGCTGCTCAGCGGGACGCACCAGATCAGCGGCCGCCTCGTGGCGCGGCGCCTGCTGCGCGCCGTGGCGTGAGTCGCTAGGCCCCGGCGGCGATCAGGCCGCCGGGATGCCCGTCGCTCGGCAGCACGCCGGGCCCGAAGCGGATCTCCATCTGGGCGCGGGTCAGGCCGGTGGCGCCACACGCCTCGCAGGTCAGGTCCGGCGTGAGTGCTCCGCCGCAGCCGGCGTGCACGATCAGGGTCGGCGCCCCGTTCGGAGCGCGGTGGCGGTCGCCCCAGCGCAGCAGCGCCACCAGCACCGGCATCAGTTCCTCGCCCGCGGCGGTCAGCTCGTACGCATAGCGCGGCGGGCGCTCCTGATACATCCTGCGCTCGAGCAGTCCCTCTTCGACGAGCAGCGTCAGCCGCGCCTGGAGAATGTTGCGCGCGATGCCCAGCCGCGCCTGGAATGCGTCGAAGCGCGTCGTCCCGCCGAGCGCGTCGCGCAGGATCAGCAGCGTCCAGCGCTCGCCGACGACTTCCAGCGTCCGTGCAATCGAGCAGTTTTCGTCGGGGTACTCACGGCCGAGCATTGCCTGCCGAGCATAACCGCGGGCGCGGGCGTGGCCGGACGTCGCGCCGACGCGACCTGCAAGGGTTGGCCGATGGTCGACGACTTCACCTGGCGCGACTCCGATCGCGTGATCCGCTTCGGCCGCGGCGCGATCGCCGATGCTGCGCAACTGCTCGGCGAGGGATACGTCCTGATCACCACCGCTCGCGCGCTCAGCGCGGCACCGCAGCTGGCCGACGATGCTGCCGCGGTCCACACGATCGGTCCGGGCCGGGTCGACGAGCTGGCGGGCGACCTGCTCACCCGGGTCAGCGGCGAGCTGATCGTCGGTTTCGGCGGCGGCCGCGTGATCGACACGGCCAAGGCACTGGCGGCCGCGAGCGGCCCGGATGTACGGGCGGCATCGATCCCGACGACGCTCAGCGCGGCCGAGATGACCTGGCTGCACCGCCAGGCGCGCGGCGCCGATCCGGCCGCCGGCTTTCGCCGCGCGAGCATCGTGCTGAACGATCCGGCGCTCTCGGCCTCACAGCCGGACGCCGAGCTGGCGGCGAGCGCGGCCAATGCACTCGGCCACGCCGTTGAAGGCATCTGTACGACGTCGGCGAGTCCGGTGCCGACGCTCGCCGCGCGCGAGGCGGCGCGACTGCTGTCCGTCGGGCTGGCGGTTGGCGGAGTGCCCGATCGCGACGCCCTGGCACTCGGCGCGCTGCTGGCCGGCTGGTGCATCGATTCGAGCTGGTACGGGTTGCACCATGTGCTGAGTCAGACCCTGGTGCGCTTCGCGGGCGCCGGTCACGGACCCGCGAATGCCGCGATGCTGCAAGTGACGACGCCGGCGCTGCGTCAACGGGCGCCGGCGGCGCTGGCGGCGCTGGACGCTGCGATCGGCGAGCCGGCCGAAGCGCTCGCGAGCCGGTTCGCGCGGCTGGCGGGGGCGACGAGTCTGCGGGCGATCGGGATCGGCGAGGACGCATTGGAGCGCTGCGCCGACGAGGCCGTAGGCCGGGGCGAACTTGATCTCACGCCGCCGCGGGCCGGGCGCGAAGAGCTGCTGGGGTATTACCGCGCGGCGTGGTGAGCTGGTCTTTTGTGCGTGGTGCGGGACGAACGGCGGGCATCGAGGAGACCGGCCGGACGCCGGCGGGCTCACGAAGCACGACGTGTGATGCATTGACAGCGCGGAGCGCGGTCAATCGACGCCACCCCCGCAATCAGGCCCACATCGGACCGAGCCCAGCGCTGTCCGAGGTGCGCATCTTGGACACAACGCGGCGCCGCGAGGCGCGGTCGGACTACTCCCAGGGCTTCTTGATGAGCAGGATGATGTCCAGCACCCAGACGATCGCGATCGCGAACGTCCAGCGGTTCAGGTTGCGCTCGACGAGCGACCCGCCGCCGAGTGACCCCTGGCCGGTGCCGACGCCGAACGCGCCGGACAGCCCTGCATCCTTGCCCGAATGCATCAGGATCAGGAAGATCAGCGCGATGGCCAGAACGACGCAGATGGTGCTGAAGATGACCGTCATCGCCCGCGATGGTAGCGCGCGCGGTCAGGCGTCGGCGGGCGGCTGCAGCTCGTCCAGGTCGTGCAGGATCTCGACGGCCTCGGCGCGAAGCTGACGGTCGAGCACGCGCCAGTCGGCGTCGGACAGCTTGCCGGTGCGGCGATCCATCTCGGCGTCGCGGATCTCGCGGTACTTGTCCTCCTTCGCGGTGCTCAGGTCGGCGGTGCGGACCTCGGTCTCGAGGTTCGCGCGCGCCGCGACGCCGCGACGCAGCGGGTGGGTGACGAACAGCGCGACGATCGCCACCAGCGCGATGACGATGATCAGCGTCACGGGGTGGCGGGTGCGCGCACGTCGCGGGCGACGCGGGCGCTCACGCGCGCGCGGGCGCGCCCGCTGAGACCGCCACCCGTCGGCCAGGCTGCGATCAGCCCGCCGAGCACCAGCAGGACCGCACCGATCCACAGCCAGAAGACCATCGGCGACACGAGGATGCGGAACTGGGCGCCGGGCGCCTCGGCGACGTATCGGGCGACCAGCCCGCGCAGCGCCTGACCCAGCAGCAGCGACTGCGTCCGCGCCGGCAGGCCGGCCTGCGCGGCCTTGGCGAACAGCCGGTCGCCCTTCTTGATGATCGGCGTGAACGACGTGATGTCGGTTCGCTGGGCGATCCACAGATCGCGCGCGGCGCCGGCCTTGAGGCCGATCTCGCTGGTCGATTCACCTTCGAAGTAGCGCGTCAGCGCGCCGATCGCTGGGGCGTTGATCGGGTAGTAGCCGCGGTTCGGGCGCAGGGTCGTGACGTACCGGCGTCCGCGCGTCACCCTGATGACCGAGCCGAGCTCGATCCGCTCGAGCTCGCCCGCACGCTGCCCGATCCTCGCCGTCGGCTTGGCGTAGAGGAACGTGTAGCCGCCGACGGTCGCCGACTGCCCGGGCCGCAGGCGCACGTCCTGCGAGTGCTGGAAGGCGGTCGACGCGGCGACGCCGACGAACATCACGGCGATCCCGATGTGGACGAGGTAGCCGCCGTAGCGCCGCCGGTTGCGGGCGATCAGCGTGACGAACGCGCGCCCCGGGCCGCTGCCGGTCATCGCCTGCCGCGCCCGCGTCCCGCGCCACAGCTCCTGCACGGCGATCGAGATCGAGAACGCGGCCGCGGCGAACAGCGCGACAGCCTTGAGGTTGTCGGCTGCCTGCGTCAGCGCGAGCGCCAGCACCGTCACCACGGCAGCGACCACGACCGGCCCGCGCAGCTGCAGCCAGAGGCGCGCCAGCGTGCTGCGCCGCCAGGAGATCACGGGCCCGATGCCGGTCAGCAGGACCAGCAGCAGCGCCAGCGGCACGATGTAGCGGTCGAACCAGGGTGGCCCGACGGCCGACTTGGTCCCCGTCACCGCCTCGGAGATCAGCGGGAAGAACGTCCCCCAGAAGACGACGAACGCGATCGCCACGAGCACGACGTTGTTGGCCAGGAACATCGCCTCGCGCGAGAGCGCGCTGTCGAGCGACGCCTCGCTCTTCAGCGCGTCGCCGCGGCGCGAGACGACGAGGTACACCGACGTGCCGATCAGCACGCAGATCAGCGACGTGAACGCCCAGGCGATCGTGTTGCCCTCCTGGACGAAGGCGTGGATCGAATCGAGGATCCCCGAGCGCACGAGGAACGTGCCGATGATGCACAGCACACCCGTCGCCAGCACGAGGGAGGCGTTCCAGACCTTCAGCATGCCGCGCTTCTCCTGCACCATCGCGGAGTGCAGGAACGCGGTGCCGGTCAGCCAGGGCAGCAGCGATGCGTTCTCGACCGGATCCCAGGCCCAGTAGCCACCCCAGCCGAGCTCGGCGTACGACCAGCGAGCCCCGAGCAGGACGCCGATGCTCAGCGCCAGCCAGGCGCCGAGCGTGTAGAAGCGCGTCGCGCGGATCCACTCGGAGTCGACGCGGCGGACGATCAGTGCGCCGATCGCGAACGCGAACGGGACCGTGAACAGCGTGTACCCGGAGTACAGCATCACCGGGTGGATCATCATGCTCGGGTGGCGCAGCAGCGGGTTCAGGCCGATGCCCTCACTCGCCGCGACGGCGACGCGCGTGAACGGCTGCGCGGTGAAGATCAGCAGCGCCGAGAAGAACGCCCCGAAGCCGAGCAGCACGGCCGTCGCGTAGGGCACGACATCGCGCATCCGCCGCCCGATCACCAGCAGCGCGACGCTGGACCAGACGCTCAGCAGCGTCAGCCAGAGCAGCAGCGAGCCCTCCTGCGAGGACCACATCGCCGCCAGCCGGTAGTACCACGGCGTCGTCGTCGAGGAGTGCGTGGCGACGACGGTGTAGTGGAAGTCCGAGCGCAGGAACGCCGACTCGAGCAGGATGAAGGCGACGACCACGACGCCGGCCACGGCGAACAGCGCCCGGCGGCCGGACACGATCCACGCCTCCTGACCGGTGCGGCCGCCGTGGATCGACGCGCCCGCGCCGTAGACGCACAGACCCAGCGCGATCAGCAGACAGGCCTGGCCGATGGTCGCCATCAGCGCGGCGCCGCTACGCCGGGGTGCCGGGCGTCGGCGCAGGCGTGTCCGAGAACTTCGACGGGCACTTGGTGATCAGCGTGTCGCGCTCGCCCGTGTAGCCCGCGCCGTGCTTGCGGACCGTGATGATGATCTCGCGGCCGTCGCGGAACGGATCCGGGATCGTGCCGGAGTAGTTGACCGGAACGGCCGTCGTGCCGACGCGGTCGCGGACCTTGAAGCTGATCCCGTCGCGGCGGTGCACGATCGAGCCGTCGACGACCTTGCCCGTGAGCTGGAAGGTGCGCCCCGTCGCGGTCGAGGCGAGCAGCTGCGTCGGCGTCACGGCCTCGCTCGAGGCGTTGAAGCTCGTGTATGCCAGGCCCGCGGCGAGCAGCAGCGCGGCCGAGAGGGCGACGACGAGTCGGATGCGGCGCTTGCGGGCGGGATCCATTCGCCCTCCAGTATCCCAAACCGGCGCCGGATCCCTGGGACTCCGGCAAAAGCCTGTCCAGACCTTTGCCGAACGCTCAAGCCGCCGGCAGGAGAATCCGACGTGATGGGAAACACCGGCACGGTGAGCGTGTTTGAGACCGTGCCGCTGGCTGCCCGCACCAGGATGCTGCGACACACCACCCATCTCACGGGGCCCCTGCGCCCCGCCCAGCGCCGCAAGAAGGCGCGCGTCAACGGCGGCGACGTCGCACGCGCAGGCCGCGACGCGGTCGAGGCGCAGCTCCATGCGGAGGCCGTGATGTACCCGGCGCGCGAGCGCGCAGCGGGCGGCCCCCAGGACCGCGCGCTGTACGGCTGCCCCTGCGGCTACGCCTTCCACGCGCCGGTCGAGGCAGGCGTGCACTGCCCGCAGTGCAGCGCCGAGCAGTCCTGGTAGCCCGCGCTCCTACGGCGCGATCGAGAAGGTCACGCTGACGGCGGCGTCGACGTTGCACGTCTGCGGCGCCGGCTGCGGCTCGGCGATGGCCGTCGCCCGGTGGGCGCGGCGGGCCTTCTTGGCAGCGTGCTTCTTCTTGTGCTTGTGCTTGGGCTTGGGCTTGGAGGTCGTGGACGTCGGCCTGGACGACGACGGCGCCGAGACGACCTTGTCGTAGACGTAGACGGCGCAGCCGTCCAGCGGCGGCGAGGACTGCTCGACCAGCGCCGTGATCGCGCCGGCCTTCAGGCCCGCACGGCCGGCGAGGAACGCGGCCTCATCCTTGGCGTCGTCGATCGCGGCTCCGACGGCGGTGCGGTAGGCGGCGCGGATCGCGTCGGGCTTGGCGCCGGCGTCGATCGTCATGCGGCCGATGCCGTTGACGGTGATGCCCGCGGGACCGGCATCGGCGAGCGCGGCCGGCGCGGCGAGCAGCCCGAGTGATGTCGCGGCCAGAGCGGCGACGAGCCAGATGCGCATGTGTGTCCTCCTGAGGTCGATGGCGATGGTCCTACTACGCGCGGATGCGGGATCCGTCACAGGTCGACGCGTCAGCGGGTCCAATATCCGTCGGCACCGGCCGGCTGGAACATGCCCGCGTCTTGGAGTGCTGCGCGTGCCTTGTCGATGTCGAGCTGCATGATCAGCGCTGCCTCAGCGGTTGCCAGCGGTTCGCTCGCCCAGTCGAGCAGCTCCGCCCCCGACGCAGGCTTCGGCCGGCGTGGAAGGCCGGGCGCGCGGTTGGCGATGACCGCCTCGTACGCCTCGACCGGGGTGAAGCCGGGGATGCAGTCGCCGGCGATCAGGTAGGTCGGCGTGGTGTAGCGCCGCTGCTCGCGCGGCCCGCCGAGTTTGTGATCGAGCGCCCGAGCGGCGGGAACCGGTTTGCGCGCCGCGGCCGCGTCGTCCTCGAGCGCAGCCCGGACAGCGTCCGTCGCGCACCACGCCGACAGCTCGTCAGGATCCAGGCCGACGTCGGTCGCGGCGCCGGCGATCAGTCCCGGATCGTCGAGCAGGCCGCCCTGCATGACGCGCACTCGCAGCCGCCGCAGCAGCGGCTCCGCGAGAGCGGGAGCGCGCAGGCGCGTCGCGACGACCGCGAGGGACGCCGGTTCCGACGACGCCGGCCGCCTGTAAGGCGCGGGGTCGATCGGCATGCCGTAGCGCCGTTGCAGCCCCGGTGCGCCTTCCGCGAGCTTCTCCGCCTCGCCCGGCTCACGGGTCAGGACGACCATCCGCACGGTCCAGCGCAAGCCGTCGCCGTAGTGCCAGCGCAGTCGCTGACGCACGGGCTCGGCGGAGAAGGCGAACGGGCACGCCGGATCTGTGAACAGCTCGACGTCGATCACAATCGTGAAACTCCCGGGTCGGCGTCGGCCTCGTCAGAGCGGCGGACGAGATTCGAACTCGCGACCCTCAGCTTGGGAAGCTGATGCTCTACCAACTGAGCTACCACCGCAGGACCGCGAAGGATACAGCCGCGACCCGCGGTCGTTCGGCTCGTGCGGCAGGCCCGGCATCTACCCTTCACGGGCGATGCAGCGGCCTGGGCCCATTGCGACCGTCGTCGGCGTCTTCGCCGCGCTGCTCGTCGCGCTGCTCGTCTACGGCGTGATCAAGGCGGGACCGGACACGTCGCTCGATTCGGCCGTCCGGCGCAACGAGAAGCCGGTCGCGCCGGGAGCCGGGGTCCAGCTGCGGCGGCTGAGCGCCGCCGGCACGACATCGCTGGCATCGCTGCGCGGCAAGGTCGTCGTGCTCAACTTCTGGGCATCGTGGTGTGGGCCGTGCCAGGCCGAGGCGCCGGTGCTCGAACGCGCCCAGCAGCGGCTCGCCGCGCAGGGCGGGACGGTGCTCGGCGTCACGTACAAGGACTACGCGACCGACTCGCGGGCGTTTGTCAAGCGCAACCGCCTGTCGTTCCCGTCGCTGCGCGACGACAAGCTGCAGCTGGCGCCGAAGTTCGGGACGACGAGTCTTCCGGAGACCTTTGTGATCGATGCCCGCGGGCGCGTCATCGCCGTCTCACGCGGGCAGATCACGGCCGCGTTCCTCAGCCGCGCGCTCGACCGAGCAGCCGCGGGCGGGACGGCGTGAGCATGCGCCGCGCGGTGCTGCTGCTCGGCGTGCTCGCGGCGTGCCTGGCGCACGCCTCCCCCGCGTTCGCGCTGACCTCGTTCACCGATGTCGAGGACGAGGTGATGTGCGACACGTGCAACGTCCCGCTGAACGTCGCCGAGTCCGCGCGTGCCGACCAGCTGCGCAAGCAGATCCGCGCCAAGATCGCGCGTGGCGAGTCCAAGCAGCAGATCAAGGACGAACTGCGCGTCACCTACGGCGACAAGATCTTGGCGCTGCCGCCGAAGTCGGGCTTCAGCCTCGCGGCCTACCTCGTCCCGATCGGGGTTGCGCTGGGCCTGGTCGCACTCGTCGCCATGCTCGTCCCGCGCTGGCGCCGGCGCGGTCCCGGCGACGATGACGACGCCTCCCCCGGCCCCGATCTGAGCGACGGCGACGTGCAGCGCCTCGACGCCGAGCTGGCGGCGTTCGACGCCTGATGCTGCTCGCCACCGCTGACACGACCGTCGTCGCCGCGTTCGCGGTCGGCTTCATCTCGTTCGCCTCGCCCTGCGTGCTGCCGCTGGTGCCCGGGTACCTGTCGGCGGTCTCGGGCGTCAGCATCGCCGACATGCAGACGGGCGAGCACAGTCGCTCGCGCGTGCTGCTGCCGGCGCTGATCTTCTGCGCATCGTTCACGTTGATGTTCGTCGCACTGGGCATGACGGCGACCGGCCTGGGCTCGACGCTGCGCGACCACAAGCAGACGCTCGACACGGTCGCCGGGGTGATGATCATCGCGATGGGCGTCTTCTTCCTGCTGACGCCGCTGGTGCCGAAGCTCAACCGCGAATGGCGGCCCGAGCAGCTGATCCGCAAGGCCGGGACCGGCGGGCCCGTGATCGCCGGGCTGGCCTTTGCGATCGCCTGGACGCCGTGCGTCGGGCCGACGCTGGCATCGATCCTCAGCACGGCGGCGATCGCCGACAGCGTCGCGCACGGCGGGATCCTGCTCGCGTTCTACAGCCTCGGACTGGCGCTGCCGTTCCTGCTGACGGCGCTCGCCTTCGACCGCGCGACCGGCGCCTGGAAGTGGCTGCGCGACCACTACGTGGCGGTCACGTGCATCTCCGGCGCGATCCTGATCGTGATGGGCATCCTGATCCTCACCGGCGAGGTCACGCGGCTCAACATCGAGGCGCAGAAGTTCCTCGACAACGTCGGACTCGGCGGCCTGTACAAGCTGTAGCGCCGCTGGGCGCGCGCAAGACGCCGCCCACGCCCCCGCCGGGCGAGGGTTCACCCCGGGCGCGGCGAACCGGACCGCATGGCGCTCGCTTGGCGTCGGCCCGGTTCCGCCGTCGCCGTCCCGGTTGGAGTTCCGGCATCCGCCGGGACGGCGGCTGTGCGTGCCGCGCGCTCGATCGCTCGCCCGTCGGCGCGCGCCGTCACACTGGCGCTGCTCGTGATCGTCGCCGTCGGCGGCGGTCTGCGCGCCCAGCAGGCCGCGCACCCGGGTCGCTACCTGTCATCCGACGAGCGCTCGTACGCGCGTGTCGCGCTGCAACTGGCCGAGCACGGCACCTACGGCGCGCCCGGCATGTCGGACCCATGGCACTGGGCTCCCGGCGCGCCGGCGCTGTTCGCAGTGGCGCACCTGATCGCACCCCACGCCGACGGCGACGGCTCGCCCCGCGCGCTGCGGACCGCGTTCTGGGCACAGGCGCTGGTCGGGACGCTGCTGATCCTCGCCGTCTTCGTGCTCGCCAGCGGGATCGCCGGGCCGTTCGCCGGCCTGCTCGCCGCCGCGCTGATCGCGACCTACCCCCCGCTGGTCCGCGCGACGGGTGACCTCGTCAGTGAACCGCTCGGCGCGCTGACGCTGACGCTGGCCGCCGTCGCCCTGCTCGCCGCCTGGCGACGACCGACGCTGGGCCGCCTGACGCTGACCGGCCTGGCATTCGGCGCCGCGCTGCTCGTTCGCGCGGATCTTCTGATCGTTCCCAGCCTCGTCGGTCTCGCGTGGCTCGCGCTGGCGCGCGGGCGCGTAGGTCACGGCGCGCGCATCGGCCAGGCCTGCGCGATCACGCTGATCCCGCTGCTCGTGGCGCTGCCGTGGATCGGCTACGCCTCGTCCCGTGCCGGGCGCCTGATCCCGATCGCCAGCAGCGGCCCGGCGACGCTGTTCGTCGGCACCTACCTGCCCGGCGGTGGCAAGATGAGCGGTGCCAAGCGCGACCTCGAGGTCTACGTGCGCCATCAGATGTCGAACGTGCGCCACGTCAGCCGTCCGAACCTGAAGGCCGAATGGGTTCTGCTCGCCTACATCCGCGAGCGCCATCCCGAGCTGGTCGATCCGCGCGGCTACCGGATCTCGCCGGCGGCCATGCGCTGGGGGCTCTCGTACGAGACGCGGCGCAACCTGAAGACCTACGCCGTCGGCCGCCCGCTCTCGTTTGCCGGCATGGAGATCAGCAAGGTCGGGAGGATGTGGGGCGACTACTACCGCGGCGGCACGCGCAACCCGCGCGGCTGGCTGACCGCATGGCACCTGCTGCTCGTCGGCCTGGCGCTGGCCGGACTGGCCGCAGGCTGGCTGGCCGCTCGCGCGCGCCGGCCCGAGCTGGCCCTGCTGATGGTGCCCGTCCTGGCAAGCACCGTCGTCAACAGCATCTTCGTCGCCCAGGCGCGGCACAACCTGCGCGTGTTGCCGCTGCTCGTCGCCGGCGGCGCCGCGGGTCTGGCGCTGGCGATCCAGGCGCTGCGCTCTCGCGGCGCCGGACTGCCGCCCGAGGCCGATCCCCCGGGCTCCCAGATCACGGCCGAGCGGACGGCCGTCGCGCCGCAGATCACCGCGGAGCGCCGTCGCATCCGCGTCCCGGCGCGCTGAGTCGGCGCGGCGCACCGCTCGCCGCCGACCTCGGTGACGGTTTGTTGCGCTATCCGGGAGCAGACGTCATCGAGCTCGCAGGCTCGGAGCGCCGCTACATCTCCGCGGGTGCGGACACGCCGAGCAGGCCGAGCGAGCGGGCGAGGGCGTCGCGCGTGACGACGCACAGGCGCAGGCGGACGTCTTCGAGCGCCGGATCGACGCCGACGACCTGGCAGTCGCGGTAGAAGGCGCTGAAGCCCTGCGCCAGATCGAGCGCGTAGGTCGCGATCCGGTGCGGCGCGCGGCGGTCGGCCGCCTCGACGACTTCGTCCGGGAGGTCGAGCACGCGGCGCAGCAGTGCCCGCTCGCTTGCGTGCAGCTCGGTCGGGACGGGTGCCACCGACGCCAGCGCCGCGGCGAGTCGTTCGTCGCCGGCCCTGCGCAGCACCGACGCGACTCGCGCGTGCGCGTACTGGACGTAGAAGACGGGGTTCTCGTTCGACTGCTCGCGCGCGAGATCAAGGTCGAGGTCGATCGTCGTGTCGTGCGAGCGCGCCAGCAGGAACCAGCGCGCGGCATCGACGCCGATGTCGGCGACGAGGTCCTCGAGCGTGACGAACTCGCCGGCGCGCTTGCTCATCTTGCCGCGCTCGCCGCCCTCGACGAGGTGCACGAACTGCATGATCACGAGCTCCAGCTGATCCGCGCGGCCGCCGAGCGCGCCGAACGCCGCGTGCATCCGCGGGACGTAGCCGTGGTGGTCGGCGCCCCAGACGTCGATCAGCAGATCGAAGCCGCGCTCGAGCTTCTCCTGGTGGTAGGCGATGTCGGACGAGAAGTACGTCAGGTCGCCGCTCGAGCGGCGCAGCACGCGGTCCTTGTCGTCACCGAACTCGGTCGTGCGCAGCCACAGCGCACCGTCCTGCTCGAACGTGCGGCCCTGCGCCGCCAGCGACTCGAACGCGTGCGCGACCAGCTCGCGCTGGTGCAGCGTGCGCTCGGAGAACCACGTGTCGAACAGCACGCGGAACCCGGCCAGGCTCTCCTGCGCGCGCGCGACCATCAGCTCGATCCCCAGCCGCGTGACGTCCGCCTCCGTCAGATCGCCCGCGCCCGGGATCGCTGCGGCGACGTCCTGCACGTAGTCGCCGAGGTAGCCGCCCTCCGGCGGCTGCTGGCCGCGCGCCCGAGCCTGGACCGACGCGCCGAACAGCTGCGCCTGCGTGCCGTGGTCGTTGACGTAGAACTCGCGCTCGACGCGGTGCCCGCGAAACTCCAGCAGCCGCGCCAGCGCGTCCCCGAAGGCGGCGTTGCGGGTGCCGCCGACGTGGATCGGACCGGTCGGATTGGCACTGACGAACTCGACGTTGATCCGGAGCGACGGCTCGGCGCCGCCGCCACCCCACTGCTCGCCGGCGGCCACGACGTCAGCGAGTGCAGCGGTGTACCAGTCGTCGCGCAGCCGCAGGTTGAGGAAGCCTGGGCCCGCGATCTCGGCCGCCTGGAG
>JBBRFO010000006.1:0-47380 GCA_038224135.1 Solirubrobacterales bacterium | reverse complement strand
CGCAGACTGCATCGCTCCGCAGGCGCTCGCGAAGCGCGTCGACGCGCTCCTTCGACGGTCGCGGTGGACTGGGTGGCACGCCGAGCTACGTCTGGATATCAGCGCCGGACCGTGCGCGACCGTGTCAACGCTCAACGGCGGTGGGCAGCGATCGGTTGGCGGGCACCTCCTGTTCGACAAGCGGACCGTAGAAATCGTCGCCGGCCCGCCCCGGTCCACAGTCGCTTTCCTATACGACCGGGCTAACGGAGTCGCTGTCCCGCTCGAAAACTCGTCCGGCGCACGCTGCTATTCGAGGCGCGCGCTCCGCGCGCACGTACGCGCCCGCCTGGCTCAGAGCAACCGGAGGATCACGTTTATATTGGCACGGCCTCCGAGCACGGGCCGGCTCATGGACACGCGCGGCACCCGCCTGGACGAGGGCTGCGCGGTCCTGACAGATCTCCGCGCCGAGGCAAACGGCCACGACCTGCTAGCGACCATCTGGCAACGAAAGTCGCGTTAGGCGCTGGTCAGCCTGCCGGCGTGGCCGATAGCGCTCGGCGCCGCTGAAGTCGCGAGGCGAGGACCGCGGTCGTGACGAGCGGCGCGACGACGCAGATGATCAGCAGTGCCGCAGCGAGGATCTCGTGGAGCTGCGACGCGCCCCCGGTACAAACGGTCGTCGCCGGTTTCCCGTCGCCGATCGCGTCAGATGTCGCGCACGTCCTGCCAGCGCTCACGCCCGCGACCAGCAAGAGCATCATCGGCGTCGCCAGGCCTCCGGGGATCACGAACGTCCCGAGCAGCTTCTCGCGCCGCGTCCACGCGGCCGAGCTCCAGAGCAGCACGACGCCCGCCAGCCACCCGACGAGCGGGATCACGAGCCCGCCGAGCAACAGTAGGACAACCGCGAACGCATCCAGTCCCCCGGGGCGGCCGGGCGGCACGATGTCGAGGCGGTCACGAGCCTCAGCAGCGATCTCCGCGGGCGACCCGAGCCGGTCGAGGAGCGTGAGTGCCGCCGCCTCGTCCCAGGGGTCGGTCTCCGAACGCGCCTGCGCGATGTGGTCACCGAGCTGCTGGAGCAGCTCGTCCCGATCGGCGCGCGGCAGCCCCTGGAGTTCACGGCTCAGCAGCGACAGATAGTCCTGCACGACGCGTTCGGCGCGGTCTGCGCTCATCGGTCCTCCCGGCCAAGATGCCGTCAACGGCATCACGGAATCGATTCCATTCACCGGCAAACGCATTCAGCGATCGCCGGCCTTTTGTCGTCAGCTGGTAGTAGCGGCGCGGCGGGCCGGACGGCGACTCACGCCAGACGGACTCGACAAGCCCCTCGCGCCGCAGCCGGCTGAGGAGCGGGTACAGCGTCCCCTCACCGGCCTCCATGCCTTCAACCTGCGCGAGTGCACGGACGAGTTCGACGACATACCGCTCGTCGTCCGCCAGCAGCGCAAGCACGCAGTACTGGAGCGTGCCACGCCGCAACTGCGCAAGGCGCGCATCATGCAAGGTGACACCAGCTTCCATGTCGTGCATGGTAGCTGGCCGAGCATCGGGCGGCGAACGAGGCCGCAGACAAGCCTCGCCGTGACCTTTCGCCCGAGCAGCGGCAAGCCGAACTCAACGAACGGGCGATGCACCACCAACCCGTTGGAACCCCAATGGAACCCTGGCCCCTCCCGCGACCACCCCCACAAAGAGCAAAACCCCCCTGGCGAGAGGGGGGTTCTGCATAGCGGGGGCGGGATTCGAACCCGCGACCTTCGGGTTATGAGCCCGACGAGCTACCAGACTGCTCCACCCCGCGACGCGACGTCGAGTGTAGCGCGCAGCGTCAGCTCAGTCGACGGCGCAGCTCGGCGACCAGGGCCGCTGGATCACCGTTCAGCCGCTGCAGCTCGGCCGGTCCGAGCAGCAGCTCGATCGCCTCGCCGCGGTAGGCGAGAACGCAGGGCGTCGAACCCTCGCTGGCGGCGAGCTCAGCCGGCGAGCGCTCGTCCAGATGGACGGCACGGAACGGCACCGGCAGCCCGGCGCGCGCCTCGCGCCAGCTCACTTTCTCGCGAATACTGCCGTGCGTGATGTTGCACAGCGCGCAGTGCGCCCGCCCCATGCGCGCGCCGATCCAGTAGCGCAGCTCGCCGATCACGGTGCCCTCCGCGTGGTAGACACCCGTGAGTGACCTGACCTCTTCCTTGTGCACTCGCACATTTCACCAGCTTCCGTGCGAAACGTTCGCGCGCCCACCGCGTTCTCGGTGCGATGACCAATTTCGTGCGTCGCGCCGTAGGGCTCCTCGTCGCCACCGCGGCGCTCGCCGCCATGCCCGCATCCGCCCCGGCCGCGACGTGGACCGCTCCGGCGACCATCAGCAGCAACGCCCTGGTGGGCTTCGACCTCGCAATGGGCGCCGATGGAACCGCGGCCCTGGCGTTTGTGGACGACACCGGTGTTCGCGTCGCCGTCCGCCGCCCGGGCAGCAGCTGGAGCGCCGCGCAGCGCGTCTCCGACGGGCGCTACGGCGTGAGCGGCGTCGCGGTCGCCGTGGACGGCCGGGGCGACGTCGTCACCGGCTGGGTGCAGAACGGCCGCGCCCGGGGGCAGAGCGGGCCGATCATCGGCCCGCTGACGATCAGGTCGGCGATCCGCCACGGTGCGGCCTGGGGCGCGCCGCGACAGGTCGGCACGACGGGTCACTTCCTGGACGCCTCGCTCGACGCCGCCGCCAACGCGCGCGGCGACGCGATCCTCTCCTGGACCGGCGTCCAGCGGCTGAGCGCCAACCGGCACGTTGAGGCGCTGCAGTCCTCGTTCCGTGCCGCGGGCGGACACTTCGGCGGCACGCAGACCGTTCGCGAAGCCGAGGTCCCGCGCGGAGTCAGCGGCCCCGTCGTCGCCCTCGACGCGCTCGGTACCGCGACCGTCGCCTGGACGCACGAGCCGGGCCCGGTGGTCCGGATCTCCGCGCGTACGCGTGGGCCGCACGGCTCCTGGCTGGCCCCGCGGGATGCCGGAGCAACGCCGTCGAGCAACCCGCAGATCGTCGTCACGAGCGAGCGCACGAGCATCGTCTCCTGGCACGCCGCCGGCTCCGACTCCGAAGGCGACGGTCTGCAGTCCGGGGCGCTCGAGGTGCGTCAGCGGACATCCGACGGCCGGCTCGGCACGACGCAGCGCATCTCCGAGTCGCGCACGCGCACGTACCGGCTGGCGGCTGCGCCGTCGGGCGAGACGCTGCTTGCGTACGCCGGCGCCGAGGCCCCGGACCTCGGCCTGCGGATCGCCACGCGCCCGCCCGGCGGGCAGTTCGCACCGCCGACCCCGATCGACGCGATCCGCCCCGACGGCTTCAACGGCGGCGCGGCGTACCTCGGCGACGGCACCGCCCTCTTCGCGTGGGGCTCCGATGGTCGCGTGGGCGTCATCAGCCGTGCGCCCGGCACCGGCTTCGGGGGGACGCCCGAGATCGACACTCCGGGGTTGTATCCGCTGATCGCCGCGTCGGGTACCCGCGGGGTCGTCGCGTACGCGATGGCGGCCGGGTCCCGCGTCCGGCTCCTGGCGCTCGCGCGGCGCTGACCACCGCGCATATGCTCGCGCGGATGAGCACCCACTCGCCCAGGCCGAGCCCGTTGCCGGAACTCAAGCCGATCGGCTGATCGCGATGGCGCGCATCTTCGTCACGCGCCCGCTTCCGGGCGCCGCACTCGACGACCTGCGCGGCGCCGGGCACGACGTCGTGGTCCATCCCGGCCCGCTGCCGCCGACCCGCGAGCAGCTGACGAGCGGGATCGCAGACGCGGACGGCCTGCTGTGCCTGCTGACCGAGCGGATCGATGCGGCGCTGATCGACAGTGCGCCGAGCCTGAAGGCGATCGCCAACTACGCGGTCGGCACCGACAACATCGACCTCGCCGCGACCGCCGCGCGCGGCATCCCGGTCGGCGTCACGCCCGACGCGCTGACCGACGCGACCGCCGACCTGACGCTGGCGCTGATCCTCGCCGCCGCGCGCAAGCTCCCGCGAGCGGCGCAGGACGTGCGCGACGGTGCGTGGCACACGTGGGAGCCCGCCGGCTGGCTCGGGCTGGAACTGCGCGGCGCGCGACTGCTGATCGTCGGCCCGGGCAGGATCGGGACCGCTGTCGCCGAGCGAGCACGCGCGTTCGGGATGCGAATCGAGACCGCCGGCCGCGACGACGACCTGCACGAGGCACTCACCCGCGCCGACGTCGTCTCGCTCCACACCCCGCTGACCGACACGACACGGCATCTGATCGACGCCGCCGCGCTCGCCGCGATGAGGCCCGGCGCGATCCTCGTCAACACCGCGCGCGGCGGCCTCGTCGATCAGCCCGCGCTCCACAACGCGCTCGCGACCGGCACGCTCGCGGCCGCCGCACTCGACGTCACCGATCCCGAACCACTGCCACCCGACGATCCGCTGCTGACCGCGCCCAACCTGCTCGTCCTGCCCCACATCGGCTCGGCCACGACCACCGCCCGCGCGCGGATGGCGCAGCTCGCCGTCGACAACCTGCTCGCGGCGCTCGACGGGCGCCCGATGCCGAACCCCGCCCCGGAGGCCTGATGCGCATCGCCGTCCTTGACATCGGTTCCAACTCGACGCGGCTGCTGCTGGCCGACGTCGATCCGACGTCCGATTCGATCACCGAACTCGAGCGCCGCAGCACGGTGACGCGGCTCGGCCACGGCGTTGAGCGCAGCGGCGAACTCGCCGACGACGCGATGGACCGCGTGCTCGCCGCGCTGACCGCCTACGACCAGGTGATCGCCGACGCCGGCGGGGCCGAGCGACGGATCGCCGTCCTCACCAGCGCGGTCCGCGACGCGTCCAACGGCGCCGACTTCACTGTCCGCGTCGCCGCCGAGCACAACCTCGACGCGCAGAAGATCCCCGGCGCCCTCGAGGCGCAGCTGTCCTACCTCGGCGCGATCAGCGGCCGCCCACCGGACGCGCAGACGCTCGTCGTCGTCGACATCGGCGGCGGCTCGACCGAGTTCGTGATCGGCCGCGCGGGCGAGGTGCTGTTCCACACGACGACGCAGGCGGGTGTCGTGCGGCACACCGAGCGCCACATCCATCACGACCCGCCGCTCGGCACGGAGATCGACGCGCTCGCCGCCGACGCGCGCGCGATCTACACGCACGCGATTCCCGCCGAGCTGCGCGCGCAGGTGACGCACATGGTCGCCGTGGCAGGGACCGCGACGTCGATGTCGGCGATCGATCAGCGGCTGGAGCCGTACGACCCCGAGCGCGTGCACGGGTCGCGCGTCAGCCTCGCGACGTGCGAGCGGCTGTGCGACGAACTGGCCGAGCGGACCGAGGCGCAGCGCCGCGAAGTCCCGGGCCTGCACCCCGATCGCGCGCCGACGATCGTCGCCGGGACGCTGCTGCTGATCGAGGCGCTGGGGGCGTTCAAGCTGGCCGATTTCGAGGTCTCCGAGCACGACATCCTGTACGGCGTGGCGCTGCGCGCGGCACGATCGCCGTCAGTGCTGGGCACACCTTGACTTGACGTTCGCGGATCGAAGATCATCGCGTCGCCGCACCGGTCGCCGGGCCGCAAGGTTTTGCGAGAGGGTCGGCATCACAAGAGCTCGGGCTCGCAGCTACGACCCCCTGCCCGTACTGCAAGTCCGACTCGGGCGCCGTTGCCTCTCGCGAGGTGGCGGCGTCCGTCGTTGCGGGCTGCGGATAGTGTCGCCGCCATGAAGATTCACGCCCTCAGCACGGGGACCGTCCGGCTCAAGGACGCGTTTCTCGTCGCCTCGTCGGGGTTGACCCGGCAGCCGCGCCTGTTCCTTCCGGGGCCCTTCAGCGGGCCGATGCCGATCCACGTCTGGGTGGTCGAGCACGAGGGCCGCCGACTGCTGGTGGACACCGGCGAGAGCGCCGGCGTGCGCGACATACCGTTCGCGCGCTTCGATGTGACGACCGGCGACGAACTGCCCGCAGCCCTGGCGACGATCGCGCTGACGGTGGACGACCTCGACGACGTCGTGCTGACGCACCTGCACGGCGACCACGTCGACGGCGCGGTCCACCTCCGCGCGCCCGTCCAGGCCCACCAGCCGGAGATCGCCTTCGCGCATTCGCTGTCGTCCCGCATCTTCCAGAAAGTGCTGCGCCAGCCGCTGCCGCAGGGTGTCACCTACGCGCCGTTCGAACTCGACGGAGGTCCGTTCGGTGCCTTCGCCGCCAGCAGGCCGCTGACGGCGGACGGCCGGATCCTCGTCGTCGCGACCCCCGGGCACACACCGGGACACGTCTCAGTCCTGTGCATCGACGACGCGGGCCGCCACGTGCTGCTCGCCGGCGACACGACGGACTCGCTCGAGCAGCTGCACGCCCGCCGCCAGGATGCGATCGCGCCGAAGCCGAAGCTCTACGTCGAGACGATCGACCGGATCCTCGTTCACGCCCGCGAGCACCCGACCGTCTACCTCCCCAGCCACGACCCCGAGTCCGCCGCGCGCCTGCGCGACGGGACGACGGTCGAGCTCTAGGCCAGGTTGCTCTTGCGCGGGTAGGCGATGCTCGGGTCCTGCAGCACGTTGACGAGCGCCGGCTTCCCAGCGCTGAACGCGCGGTCAAGGGCGCCGCGCAGATCGCCCGGCCGCTCGACCAGCTCGCCGTGCCCGCCGAGCGCCTCGACCACGCGGTCATAGCGCAGCCCGGGCTGCAGGTCGGCCGCGACCGAGTAGCCGTAGAGGAATTCCATCGGGTGCTTCTCCAGGCCCCAGATGCCGTTGTTGCCCATCACGCCGACGACGTTGACGCCGTGACGCACGAGCGTGTCGAACTCGAGTCCGGAGAAGCCGAACGCACCGTCGCCGAGCAGCAGGACGACCTGGCGATCGGGGTGGGCGAGCTTCGCCGCGAGCGCGTAGCCGGGACCTGATCCCAGGCAGCCGAACGGCCCTGGATCCAGCCAGCAGCCGGGCTCGTAGGAGTTGATCATCTTGCCGGCGTAGGAGACGAAGTCGCCGCCGTCACCGATCACGATCGCGTTGCGATCCAGCACGGCGTCGAGTTCACCGTAGATCCGCATCGGGTGCAGCGGGGCGCGGTCGTCGGCAAGCTCAGCCTGCTCGCCGGCGCGGCGCTCGTCCTCGATGCCGCGCAGCTGATCGACCCAGGCGCCGGTCGCCGACTCCAGGCCGCTGGCGCCCTCGCGCAGCGCGTCGAGCGTCGCGCCGATGCCGCCGTACAGCTCTGCCGCGATCGCGCGCGGGTGGGCGCGGGCCGGCTCGGCGCGGTCGAGCACGATCAGCTCGGTGTCCTCGCCGAACGCGGCGCCGAACGCCAGCCGGAAGTCCATCGGCACACCGACGACGAGTGCGACGTCGGCACCGGCAAGCGCCGTCCCGCGCGCGCGAGCGAAGAACAGCTCGTGGTCGGCCGGCACGCACCCACGTGCCAGGCCGTTGAGGAACACCGGGATCCGCCGCTCCTGCGCGAGTGCCAGCAGCGCGTGCTCGCCGTGGCCCCACCAGAGGTTCGTGCCGGCCATGATCACCGGGCGCTCGGCGCCCTGCAGCAGCGCGATCGCGCGGTCCATGCCCTCGCTCGCCGCCGGCTCGCTCGCCGGGTCGGGCAGCGTCGCCGGCTCGCCGACCTCCTGCGCCTCCATGAAGACGATGTCCATCGGGAAGTCGAGGAACGTCGGCCCCGGGTGCGGTGACAGCGAGGCGGTCAGCGCCTCGTCGATCAATCCCGGGATGTCCTCCGTGCTCTCCGCCGTCGCGGCGAGCTTCGTCAGCGGCCGCACGAACGGCACGTGATCGATCTCCTGCAGCGAGCCCATGCCCCAGCGCATCGCGGGCGCACGCCCGCCGAGCACCATGATCGGCGAGTTGTTCATCATCGCCGAGCCCATCGCGCTCATCCCGTTTGTGACGCCCGGGCCGGCGGTCAGCGCGGCGACGCCCGGCTCGCGGGTGACCTTGGCCCAGCCCTCGGCGGCGAACGTCGCGGCCTGCTCGTGGCGGGTGTCGACGATGTCGATCCCCTCCGCGCGGCAGCCGTCGTAGATCGAGAAGATGTGGCCGCCCGACAGCGTGAACAGCTTCGAGACGCCGTGCGCCTTGAGCCGCTTGGCGATCAGCCGCCCGCCGTGGAGTTGCGTCTGCTGGTCCGTGTCGGTGCTCATGTCGCCGGACCCTACAGACGCGCCGCCGCGCTCAACCTGTCAGCAGGTCGCGCACCGCGGCGCCGTCCAGGCCGGCGATCCGCAGCGTCTTGTCACGCGAGCGCTCGCCGCGCACCAGCACGACGCGCGACGGCGCGATCCTGAGCGCCTTGGCGACCGTCCGCACCAGCGCCTCGTTGGCCCGGCCGTCGACCGCGGGCGCTGCGACGCGGACCGCGAGCGACCCGTCGCCGAGCAGCCGCAGCTCGTCGCGCCCGCCGCGCGGCGTCAGCCGAACGCGCAGCGTCACGCTGGATTCTGACGCCATCAGTGCAGGGTCGCAGGCCGCCAGCGCTCATGCAGGAATGGCCGCCCTGGTCGGTAGGGTCGCGCACTCACCGGCTGTCCCCAGGTCGATCCGAGCCCGTGCATCCGCCCCACTCCGCGAAGCGATCCCCCGCCCGCACGCTGACCCTCGCGCTCACCGCGCTGGGTCTGACGGCACCTGCCGCCGCCCTGGCGACCGCCGGCACGCTCCAGCAGACGGGCGGCGACAGCGCCCCCGGATCGCCCCACATCGCCGCCGTGTCGTGCGCCAACCAGCACGCGTGGACCTGCGCCCGCGGCCAGGTGCTGACGATCGCCGGTGACGAGCTCGAGGGCGTGCGCGCGGTCGAGTTCCTCGGCGCGCGCGGGCATCGCGACGATGTCCGCGTCAGCGTGCATCGGCGCATGGCGGCGCGCGGCGCGCTGCTCACGGTCGTCCCGCGCCGGGCGCGCTCTGGCCGCGTGCGCGTGATCGGCGTGATCGGGCGGCCCGCGGTCTCCGCCGCCCCGCTCCACGTGCTCGCCGAACTGCCGGCGATCGACGACGCCGGGCACCTGAACACGCTCGTCGCCGGCGGGCGGCGGATGGCGCAGGTCCGCTACCACGTCGATGAGCAGGTCGCCGCCGGCGCCGCGATCGAGGCCGTCCGCGTGCCGGACGGGTCCGTCGTCACGTCGTGGCCGCTGGCGCCGGGCAGCGACGGCACCGGCACGGTCAGCTGGAACGGCTTCGACGGGACCGGGCCTGCGCCGACCGGCACGTACCTGCTGCGGCTCAACGCCGCCGCCCAGCAGTCGGCCGAACTCGATGACGGGTCCGACACACAGTTCGACCTGCTCGAGGCGCTGTTCCCGATCCGCGGGCGCCATCACATCGGTCGCACGGTCGCGCAGCGCTTCGGCGGTCCGCGCGGGCATCAGGGCCAGGACACCTTCGCCGCCTGCGGCACCCCGTTGGCCGCACTGACCAGCGGCGTCGTGCAGTACACGGGGTATCAGGGCGCCGCCGGCAACTACGTCGTCGTCCAGCGTCCGGAAGGCGCGTCCTATGCCTACATGCACCTGCGCGACCCGACGACCGTCGAGCGTGGCGACGCGGTGTTCACTGGCCAGCGGCTGGGCTACGTCGGCCAGACCGGCCACGCCGAAGGCTGCCACCTGCACCTGGAACTGTGGACGGCGCCCGGCTGGTACGCCGGCGGCCACCCCTACGACCCGGTCGCGTCGCTCGAGCGCTGGGACGCCTGGAGCTGAGCCGGTAGCCTCGTCGCCGCCTGTTGCCCGGGTGGCGGAACTGGTAGACGCGGCCGGCTTAAACCCGGCCGTCCCTTCGGGGACGTGGGGGTTCGAGACCCTCCCCGGGCATCTGGAAGGATGCGGTCCATGCGCCTGGTCCTGAACATCGTCTGGTTCGTCTTCGCGGGCCTCTGGATGGCGATCGGCTACGCCGTTGCCGCGCTGATCTGCTTCCTCCTCATCGTCACGATCCCGTTCGGGATCGCCTCCCTGCGCATCGGCGCGTTCGCCCTCTGGCCATTCGGCAGGACCGTGGTGAAGCGTGCCGACGCGGGCGTCGCGTCGGGGATCGGCAACGTGCTCTGGTTCGTCCTCTGCGGCTGGTGGCTCGCGCTGCTGCACCTCGTCAGCGGCGTGGCCCTGTGCCTGACGATCATCGGGATCCCGCTCGGACTGGCGAACTTCAAGCTGATCCCCGTTTCGCTGGCGCCGCTCGGGCGCGACGTCGTGAGCATCGACCAGGCGCAGGCGATGGGTCTGGCCTCGACCGGCGCCGTCGGCGTCCAGCGCTAGCGGCGACTCACCACTCCGGCTGCTCGCGCTGCTCGATCCGCTCGATCCCGTCGCGAATACCCGCCAGTACGTCCGCCCGCAGGCGCAACTTCGTCGCCGCGTGCGCGGCGACATCGACCCCCGCCAGCCCCTGCGCCGCAGCCAGCGCAGCGGCCTGCAGCTCCTCGGGGGCGACCACGGAATCGAGGAACCCCGCGTCGAGCGCAGCCTGCGGCCCGAGCAGCTCACCGGTCACGAGGCAGTGGTCGTACGCGGTGCGCGTCAGCCGGTAGCGCGCGATCGCGATCGCGAACCACGGTGCCGTCATCCCGATCGCGACCTCATTGAGGCCGATCCGGAACTCGCCGGCCGCCCCGATCCGGTGATCGGCCGACAGCAGCGTGAACCCACCCATCGCGATCGCGTTGCCGTTGCAGGCGATGACGGTCGGGAGTGGGAACGAGAGCAGCCGCTCCGCCAGGCGTGCGCCGTCGACGAGCATTCCCGGCCAGCCCTCGGGCGGCGTCCGCAGGTCGAATCCTGCCGACAGCGTCTGCGCGCGGCCGGTCAACAGGACGGGCACACCCGCCGCCTCGGCTTCGTCCAGGCGCCCTTGGATCTCGGCCAGCATCGCGGGCGACAGCGCATTGACCTTGCCGTCATCGAGCGTGATGACGGACACGCCGTCAACGGCCGCGTACGTGGTGAGGGAGCTCATGCGGACGGACCCTAGACATCCGACACCGTTGACGGCACTCCCGAGCCGCGGCGGGCGCCCCGACCACGGCCAGGTCCATACCCTGTCTGACAGCGGCGCTGCGGGGGTATGCAGAGCACCGCAACCTTCCGATGTCCGGGGTGTTGTTGTGTCTGGGAGCCGAGTCTCCCGCGCGCGAAGGACCACGTGGAAGTCTCAACACTCAAGAATGTCGGTATGCCCGGGATGCGGGGGCCGAGCCCCTTCCTGCGTCTGCAGGCCGACGAGCGCCTCGTCGACCTGACCCGTCGCGGCAACCAGGCCGCCTACGAGGTGCTCGTCGCCCGGTATCACTCGCGGCTGCTGGCCTTCACGAAGCACATGCTGCGCTCCAAGGAGGACGCCGAGGACGTCGTTCAGGAGACGTTCGCCGCGGCCTACAGCGCGATGTGCGCCGACGAGCGGCCGCTGAACGTGCGCCCCTGGCTGTATCGGATCGCGCGGAACCGCTCGCTCAACCACATGCGCCGTCAGCAGCCGATCGGCGTCGACTCGCTCGACCACCACGTCGGCAACCAGGGTGCCTCGACCGCCGACACGGTTCATGGGCGCGAGGAGTTCCGCCAGATCGTCGCCGACGTCCAGGAGCTGCCCGAGACGCAGCGAACCGCCCTGCTGCTGCGCGAGATCGACGCGCTCTCGTATGACCAGATCGCCGAGGCGATGGACACGACAGTCCCGAGCGTCAAGTCGCTGCTCGTTCGCGCACGCGTCGGACTTGCCGAAGCCGCTGAGGCCCGCAACCTGTCCTGTGAAGAGGTTCGCGAGGAGCTCGGCGAGGTCGCCGAAGGACTCAAGCGACTGTCGCCTCCGGTCCGCCGCCACGCGCGCGAGTGCGAGCGCTGCGGCGCCTTCCAGAAGACGCTGCGCTCAAACAACAAGGCGCTCGCGCTGGCCTTCCCGGTCGCGCCGCTGCTGCTGCTGAAGAAGCTCTTCCTGGCCCACGCCGGCACGACCGCCAGCGCCGGCGGCGGTGCAGCGGGCGCGACGGCGACTGCCGGTGCGACGACCGTCGCCGCCGGCGGCAGCGGCTCACTGGCCGCCGGCATGGGCGCGATCGCCAGCAAGGCCGCGGCCACCGTCGCAGCTGCCGCGATCGTCACCGTCGGCACGGTCGAGGTCGACCAGTCGGCGCGCCACCCCGTCAAGCGCCAGGCCGCGATCGTGGCCCAGACGCAGGTCCGGGCCGCCGCACCCGCCGCCGCCAAGCCGAT
Source organism: Solirubrobacterales bacterium (assembly GCA_038224135.1). Taxonomy (GTDB): domain Bacteria; phylum Actinomycetota; class Thermoleophilia; order Solirubrobacterales; family Solirubrobacteraceae; genus F1-60-MAGs163. The sequence continues at coordinate 35,150 of JBBRFO010000006.1, read as the reverse complement.
CGCCAAGCCCGCCGCGGCGTCGACGCCCGCCGCCAAGCCGGCCACTGACGCGGGCGCGAAGGGCACCGCCAAGGACGCCAAGCCGGACGCCGCCGCGGCGGTCCCGGACGCGGCGAGCACGCTGCCGACCGTGCAACCGACGGTTGTCGTCCCCGCGCCCGACACCCAGCATCAGGTCGACGTCGTCGCCGCGCCCGAGCAGCAGGTCGACGTGATCGTGATCCCCGACGCCGGGACCGAGACGATCGCCCCGCCGCCGGCTGCCACCACGCCGCCGACCACGAGCACGCCGCCGACCGACCAGGGCACCGCGGTGCAGCCGCCGATCGCGGTCCCCGGCGATCTTCCCGCCGACGTCAGCGCGACCGTCGTCCCGACGCTGACGACGGCGCCGTAGCGCTCAGCCGACGCGGTCGCCGAGCTGCGCGCTCGGCTCCGGGCTCAGCAGCAGCACGAGGCCGTCGGTGTACGTGCCGAGCACCAGCACCTCGGAGCGCACCGGCCCGACCTGCCGCGGCGGGAAGTTGACCACGGCGAGCACCAGGCGGTCCTGGAGTTCCTCGACGCTGTAGTTCGTGATCTGGGCAGACGAGCGCTTGATGCCCAGCTCGTCGCCGAAGTCGACGCGCAGCTTCAACGCCGGCCGATGCGCTTCGGGGAACTCCTCGACCTCGACGATTCGCCCGACGCGGATGTCGATGCGGACGAACTCGTTGAACGAGACCAGGCCGTCGTCGTCCGCGGCGCTCATGGCGTCTTCGTCCCCAGCCGGAACGAGCGGTACGGCAGCTTGGTGACGCCGTTGGAGCCGACGTCGTCGGGGTTCGTGACGACCTTTGAGCGCGCCGCCAGCAGCGTCACGTCACCGCCCTCGCGTGCACCCGGCGTGTCGCGCGGATCGGGAAACAGGAACACGCGCCGCCCGTACATGACGCGCCCGCCGAGCTGTGTCAGGTACTGGATCTGGTATCCCGGCTGCGAGTTGACGCGCGCGCGGCCCTCGCCGCGCAGGACGAACTTCGGATCGCCGCGCTGCATGCGCGCGATCTCCAGGCCGGCGAAGATCGGCAGCGCCACGCTGGGATCGTCACCGACATACGCCGCAAGCCGCGCCGGCGCGACCGTGACGCTCGACGGGTTCGGATCGCCGGCCTTCGTGACGAGCCGCAGCGACTCCGCTCCCTGCGGCGTGACGCGGTCGAGCTTTGCGGGGTCGTAGCGCAGGTTGAACGGCACGGCCGCCGGCACCACGATGCGGACCGACCCGTCGCCCTGCGCCTTCTTCGCGACGCCGCCGGCGACGATCAGCACGAGCATGCCCGCGGCGACGAGCCCGACCGTCCGCACCGACCAGCCGAAGCGGCGGCCGAGCACCTCGGGGAGCGTCGGCCCGAACTCCGGCCGCACGGGCGAGGTCCCCATCAGTTGCCCACGTCGAACATCGCCTCGAGGTCATGGTCGGAGAATGCCTGGAACGCGACCATCGTCTGCGTGCTGACGACGCCCGGGAGCAGACCGATCGTGCCGCTGACGACATCCGACAGCAGCTCGTGCCTGGGCACGCGGACGATCGCGACGAAGTCCCACTCGCCGGTCACCGAATACGCCTCGGCGACGCCCTCGATATCGGCCAGAACCGGACCGAGCGTCGCGAAGACGTCGCGGTCGGCCTCGACCAGGACGATGGCGGTGATCATGTGATCTCCAGTCGCTCACCCGGCGCGAGGACCGCGACCCGGGCAGTTCCGGCGCGCTCGACGTCGGCCTTGAAGGCCTGCGCATCGGTCTCGATCGGCGGGAACGTGTCGTAGTGGACGGGCACGATGTGCCGCGCGCCGACCAGGCCGGCTGCGGTGACAGCGTCGTGACGGTCCATCGTGTAGTGGCCGCCGATCGGAATCAGCGCCAGGTCGATCGCGTCGCGCTGGCCGGGCAGCGCCAGGTCGCTGAACAGGCAGGTGTCGCCGAGGTGGTAGATCGTCGTCTCACCGAGATGCACGACGATGCCGGCCGGCGTGTTGATCGTGCCCTTCGGGGTCGTCGAGGTATGCCATGCCGGCACCCAGCGCGCCCAGCCCCAGGGGAACTCGACGGTGCCGCCGAGGTTGGGGTCGTGCACCGCGTGGCCGTCGGGCAGGTCACCTGCGATCTCGCCGGCGAGCTCGACGAGCGCGGCGACGGGCGCGCCGGTGCGCGCCGCGATCGCGACGGCGTCACCGAGGTGGTCGCCGTGCCCGTGCGTCACCAGGATCGCGTCGGCGGCGACCGCCTCCGCGGTCATCGTGGCGCTCGGGTTCCCGGTCAGGAACGGATCGATCAGGACCGTCGTGCCCTCGTGTTCCAAGGCGACCGCGGCATGGCCGAGGTACTGGACGCTGACGCTGCTCACGCTGCTCCTTCGGTCGGAGGATCTTCGGGCGGGGGGTCGCGCAACTCGGCCCCGAGCTCAAGGCCGACGGCGACGCCGATCAGCATGCCCAGGCGGGTCTCCTCGGCGATCAGCGTGCGCATGGCGTTCAGTCGCTCCTGAGGGTCGCCGAGCAGCGCGGCGCGTTGCGTCTCGCCATCGTGCGCGGCGTCGAAGAAGCCGCCGGCGTGCAGCGCCTCGCCGAGGATCCGCTGCAATCCGGGCGCAGCATGCGTGACGATCTCCTGGGCGTGGGCGAAGCGCTCGGGATCGCCGAGCCGGGCGACGGCCGCGTCGACCTGCTCGGCGGTGTGGCGCGCCTCGGGCACGGCGCTCACTCTAACTAGACGCGGCGGCGCGCCAGCGGCACGCCCGCCAGGAGCCCGACGAGCAGACCCGTCGCGCCGGCGGTGGCGCTGGCCTCGGGTACCACGACTGGCAGGACGAGCAGCAGCGCCGCCCACACGGCGACGCCGATCAGGTCGGTGTCGCTTTCGCCGTCGCGGCGCAGTTCCAGCAGCGGCGCGGCCACCCACGCGGTCAGCAGCGCGATCGCAGCGCCGTTGGCGCCGAGCGCCAGCGGCGGGTTCTCCAGCGCCGCTGCCGCGGCCGCCCCGCCTGCACCGCCGGCGAAGAACAGCACCAGCGGCACGAGCCAGCCGTGGCGGCGCTCGAGCGCCGCGCCGAACACGAGCACCGCCAGCAGCGTGACGACGGCGTAGATCTCGTTCCAGGCGAAGAACGGCGCGGTCGCGATCCGCCACCAGCGGTTGCTGACGGTTCCGACAACCGCGACGTCGATCCGCGCCACGGCGCCGAGCGCGATGCAGCCGAGGGCACCGAGCACGACGAGCGCGATCGTCACAGCCGGCCGCCGCACCGGGTCCCCCGCGAGGCCGGGAATCTCGTCGTGCCGCAGGCGGGTCAGCCTCGGCACCGCCGGCCGGCGGCTCGATCCGGCCCGGCGGCCGCCGAGCGCCGTCGTCTCCAGCTTCGGCGCGCGCTTGCGCAGCCGCGTCCCGCAGTACGGGCACTCGGTGACGTAGCTCGAGACCTCCGAGCCGCAGTTGCGGCAGACGACGAAGAGATCCGGAGCCGGTGCCATCCCTCGAGCGATGGTACCCCTGCCGCGAGGGGGGAGCGGCGGGTCAGTCCGGCGCGGGCGCGTTGGTCGCGCTGACGATCTCCCGCATCACGTCCGCGAAGTCGTGATTGGCCTCGTAGACGAGCAGCTGCCGAGCCGAACCGGTCCCGCGCGCGAGCAGATCATCGATGCCCGCCAGCTGGTCGGTCGAGCCGAGCTGCTCGGCATGCGGCGCGAGCCGTTCCAGCAGCCGCGCGGCCAGATCGCTGGCCTTGATCCGGTCGGCGCTCGGTAGGTCGACGAGTTCGGCATCGAGCCCGTAGCGCGCCGCCAGCCACTTGTTCTCGTCGAGCATCTGGAACGGGTAGTCGGACAGCTCGACGCCCGCGTCGAAGTGCTCGCACAGCTCCTTGACGAGCAGCTGGATCAGCGCCGCCAGCGCGACCGTGTGCTCGACGCGCGTCTGCCCGTCGCAGACGCGGATCTCGACCGTGCCGAACCGCGGGTGCGGGCGCACGTCGTACCAGAGGTAGGTGTAGTCCTCGATCACGCCGCTGGCGACCATGAAGTCGATCTGGTCGCTGAAGTCGGCCCAGTCGTTCCACTTCGGCGGCACGCCGACGCGGGGGAAGGCGCGGAAGATCGGCGTCCGCGTCGAGTGCAGGCCGCTGACGCCGGCGCGCCAGAACGGCGAGTTGGCCGACAGCGCGAGCAGCACCGGCACGTGGACGCGCATGCCGTTTGCGACGTGAATCGCGCGCTCGGCGCCCTCGACGCCGACGTGCACATGCAGGCCGAACAACAGCTCCTGCCGGGCGACGAACCGCAGCGAGCTGACGAGGTCGCGGTAACGGTCGCGACCGACGATCCGCTGGTCCTCCCACATCGCGAACGGGTGCGTCCCGGCCGAGCCGATCGTCAGGCCGGTGCGCCCGGCGGTATCGGCGACCTGGCCGCGCAGCGCGCGGAGCTGGCGCTCGGCGTCCCGCGCCGTCGCGCACGGATCGGTCGAGATCTCGAGCACCGACTCCATCAGCTCCGGCTTGATCTCGCCCTCGGGCGCGTCCTCGAGCAGCGATTCGACCGCGTTGACGAGGTCGAGCGAGTGCTGATCGACGATCATCAGCTCCTCCTCCACCCCGATCGTCAGCGAAGGCCCGGTGAAGCGATGCTCCATCGGCGCCAGCCTACTCGCGAGCAGCGTTGGCAGCTACCGTAGGCCTGGACTGTCAACCGCCGAGAATTGGAGACACGCACCCGTGGCAACCGCCGAACTGACGTCCTCGCGCCTCGAGGAGCTGCTCGGCGCCGACGCTGAGTCCCTGCTGCAGCATCGTTGCCAGACGATCGCCGCAGACGACCTGCACCTGCCCGGTCCCGACATGCTCGAGCGCGTCTGGATCAACAGCGACCGCACGCCGCAGGTGCTGCGCAACCTTCGGGCGCTGTGGAGTCACGGTCGTCTCGCCGGCACCGGCTACGTCTCGATCCTGCCCGTCGATCAGGGCATCGAGCACTCCGCCGGCGCCAGCTTCGCGCCGAACCCCGCGTACTTCGACCCGCAGAACATCGTCGAACTGGCGATCGAGGGCGGCTGCAACGCGGTCGCCTCGACGGTCGGCGTGCTGGGCTCCGTCTCGCGTCGCTACGCCCACCGGATCCCGTTCATCGTCAAGCTCAACCACAACGAGTTCCTCTCGCTCCCCAACGCCTACGACCAGATCGCCTTCAGCTCGGTCCAGCGCGCATACGACCTCGGCGCCGCCGGCGTCGGAGCCACGATCTACTTCGGCTCGCAGGAGTCGCGCCGGCAGATCGTCGAAATCGCAGCCGCCTTCGAGGAGGCCCATCGCAAGGGCATGTTCACCGTCCTGTGGTGCTATCTGCGGAACCCGGCCTTCGTCGTCGACGGCGTCGATTACCACACGTCGGCCGACCTGACCGGGCAGGCCAATCACCTCGGCGTGACGATCGAGGCGGACATCATCAAGCAGAAGCTGCCGGAGCTGAACGGCGGCTACAACGCGCTGAACCAGAACGGCCAGTCGTACGGCAAGACGAGCAAGCTCGTCTACTCCGAGCTGACGACCGATCACCCGATCGACCTCACGCGCTACCAGGTCGCCAACTGCTACATGGGCCGCGTGGGCCTGATCAATTCCGGCGGCGCGTCCTCCGGCGACACCGATCTCGCCGAGGCCGTGAAGACCGCCGTCATCAACAAGCGCGCCGGCGGGATGGGCCTGATCTCCGGCCGCAAGGCCTTCCAGCGTCCGATGGCCGAAGGGGCGGAGCTGCTCCAGGCGATCCAGGACGTCTACCTGTCGGACGCCGTGACGATCGCGTAGGACCCGCGGCCGGGCGTCTGTCCGGCTCGGTGCGCGGATCGCGGTTGCGAGGCGCCGGCGGAACGGGCCGAACTTCGGGCCGCGTGTATGAGCTTCGTCGCGTGGCTCGCGTGGTCGCCATCCGCGGGAAGCGGTGGGTGGGACGAACGGCGGGCATCGAGGGGCCGGCCGGGAGGCCGGGGATGCGCGGGCGGCGGCGCGGCTCCGATCGAACCGGCACCTCTGCACGTCATGCATGCATCAGCGCCGGTTCGATTCCGGCCCAGATCGAGCCGGCGCCTATGCACGTCATGCATGCATCAGCGCCGGATCGATTCGCGCGGGGAGTGCAGCAGACAAGCGCCCGCCATCCACGAGGCGCCGGCCATGCTTTGGCGCTCCGTCGAAACGAAACAGTCAGGCGGCGACGCTGGCGGCGCGCGCGTCGAGCCAGCGGCGCAGATCGGCGGCGGGCAGCGGGCGGCTGAGGCCGAACCCTTGCGCGACGTCGCAGTGCAGAGCCGCCAGGTCGGCGTAGGCCTCGTCGGTCTCGACGCCTTCGGCGACGACCTTCAGGCCCAGGTTGCGACCGAGGTCGATCGTCGTGCGGACGATGGCGGCGTCGCTGTCGTCGCTGCCCATGCCCATGACGAACGAGCGGTCGATCTTGATCTCGTCGAGCGGCAGTCGCTTGAGGTAGGACAGCGAGGACTGACCCTGGCCGAAGTCGTCGAGTGACAGCTTGACGCCCATCGCGCGCAGCCGGCCGAGGCTCTCGATCGCGCGGCGCGGGTCGGCCAGCACCGTGTCCTCGGAGATCTCGCACTCCAGCAGGCGGCCGGGGACCGCGTTCTCGACGAGGGCATTGCCGATCACCTCGGCGAGCGTCGTGTCGAGGACGTCGGCGCCGGACAGGTTGATCGCGACGGGCATCTCCAGCCCGGCCGCCATCCACTCGCGCTGCTGGCTCAGCGCCGCCTGGAGCACCCAGCGCGTGACCGCGCCGATCAGGCCGGTGCGCTCGGCGAGCGGGACGAACTCGATCGGCGCGAGCAGTCCGCGCTCAGGGTGCTGCCAGCGGACGAGCGCCTCGACGCCGGCGACGGCGCCGGTCTCGATCTCGATCTTCGGCTGGAAGTGCAGGACGAGCTCGTCGTTGTCGATCGCGGTGCGCAGCTCGGCGACGAGCGCCAGCCGCTCGGGCGAATAGGGGTCGGTCGCGCGGTCGTACGTGCAGACACCGACGCGCGCGCGCTTGGCCTCGTACATCGCGACGTCGGCGCGCCGCAGGAGCGTCGTCAGGTCATCGCCGTGGTCGGGGTAGAGCGCGATGCCGATGCTGGCCCCGAGCTCGACCGCGACGCCGGCGAGGTCGAACGGACGCCGCAGCGCGTGCTCGATCCGCCCGGCGATGTCAGCGGTCGCGCTGCGCTCAGGCAGGTCGCGCACGAGGATCGCGAACTCGTCGCCGCCCAGGCGGGCGAGGACGTCGGACGGGCGCAGCACGTCACGCAGGCGCTGAGCGACCTCACGCAGCAGGTGGTCGCCCTGGTCGTGGCCCAGCGTGTCGTTGACCTCCTTGAAGCGATCGAGGTCGATCAGCAGCAGCGCTCCGGTGCGGCCCGGCCGCGAGGAGGAGCCGAGCGCGTCGCGGCCGGCGGCGTGCAACGCCGCGCGGTTGGGCAGGCCGGTGAGGTGGTCCTCGCGGGCCTGGCGGTGCAGCTTGCCCGACGCGCGGGAGACGATCCGGAACAGCGCCCCCCAGAGCATCGCCAGACCGAGCGCGAGCAGCAGGTAGAGGATCTGCGTGTCGCTGCGGATGTCGGCGGCGACGGGGGCGTAGGGGAGGTAGACCTCGAACAGCGCGTTGGGCGAGGTCGCCGCGCCGACGCGGATCGGGACATAGACCGACAGCGTGCGCGGGCCGGTGCCGTCGTCGCCGGTGCCGCGGCCCATCTCGCGCTTGGGGATCCCTTGATCGATCAGCCCGCGCACCTCGTCGGCATTGGTGGTCGTGCCGATCTCGCCGTGGTCGTCCGAGTAGGCGACGCTGCCGTCGAGCTTGTAGATCTTCGAGCGGATCACGCCGGTGCTTGCCAGCGGCTGGGCGATCTTCTTGTCGAGCTCGAGCATGCGTGCCGGCCCGATCTGCCCGACGAGGTCGCTCTGGTCGAGCGCCGCCTGGGACCCGGTCGCCGCGGCGGCGACCGCGAGGCGCTCAGCGTCGGCCAGGGCGCGATGCTCGATCCGCCCGTGCAGGACCATGCCGACGACGCCGCCGAGGACGCACATCAGCAGCAGGCTCAGCAGGCTGAACCGGCCCAGGAGGGACAAGCGCTGGATCGAACGGCGCATCCCGAGCTGTGTCGACAGCCTGCGGGCGGGGCTTGAGCGGTAGGACGACTACTGCGTCAGGCGCCGGCCCCGTCGAGCCATCCGCGCATCGACGTGTGATGCGGGAGGTGCTCGCCGGCCGTCAGCTCGCGGCGCAGTTCGCCGAGCAGGCCGAAGCGCTCGGCGACGACGTTGTGCTGGTGGATCGTCTCGAGGTTCTCCTGGCGCGCGGACACGAACGTCCCGTCGCGAAGATCGCCGTAGCGCGCGACGACGCCCTGCACCATCTCGCGCACGCAGTCCTCGACGAAGCGCGGGCGCCGGTGTGCCTTCTCGACCACAGCGCCCTCGTCACTGCGCTTCATCAGCTCGTAGATCTCGCTCGACATCGAGCCCTCGACGATCGCGAGCAGGTCCGCGCCCTCGACCTCCGCGCCGCAGTCCTCCACGCAGCCGATGTGCAGCGTGCCCAGCCCGCGCTGGTTGTGCGTGGCGACGGGTACCGCGTCGAGGATTCGCTCGATCTGCGCGCCGTCGAAGCCGTCGGCCGCGAGGCGCTCACGTGCGCTCGCTGCGACGAGCTCCTGCGCGCATGGGCAGGCGGTCATGCCCTGCGCCGCGACGCCGACCATGCGCCGCGTCCCGTGCGCCGTCGCGACCGCGGTCCCGTACAGGGTGTAGATCTCCTGCGTCGGGATGCCCGAGACGGGGGCGGGCTTCTCCTCCGGGTAGCGCGCGGCGATCGTCACCTCGGCCCGCAGCGCATCCTGGCGCTCGCGCACCTGCTCCGCGATCCGCTGCGCGAGTTGTTCGGCCTTGAACGCGACCGAGCCGAAGATCGCGCTGCCGATCGACTCGTTGACGACCTCCTCGAAGCGCGACATGTGCGCGCCCTTCTGCCGTGGGCCGAGGTCGACGAAGCACTCGAGCTTGGCGTGGAACGTCTGCTCGGAGCCGGGCGCGCCGATGCGGATGACCTTCTCGACGCCCGTCACACCGACGCGCGAAAGCGAGACGTGGATGCTCGGTGCGCGGTTCTGGACGTCGGGCGATGCGGCTAGCGAGGACGGCTCCATGGGGGACCTCCGGACGGGTGAGGTGAGGGTACTCGGGCTTTCCCGCGGCCTTGTGCTATCAATCACGAACTTGGCGGCCTGAGGGTCGCCGGTGCAGTGGAGGGGAGGGGGACGATTCACAGGCGGATCGTCCTGCAATGTCTCTTGAAGGATCCGAGGGATTGAGCACCACAACGACTGACGCACCGCTCACCGACGACGCCCCCGTGTGGGAGCTCGAGGAGCTCCGCACGCTCGTCGCCGAGGGGCAGGAGCGCGGGTACCTGACGATCGCCCAGATCGCTGCCGGCCTCGAGGAGGTCGATGTCAGCAAGGATCAGGTGCGCGATCTGCACGCCCATCTGGAGGAGCTGGGCGTCGACGTGCTGCAGGCCGACGGGGAGCTCAGTGTCCCGGTGCCGGTCACGGCCAATGAGCCGGTACCCGCTCCCGAGGCGGCGGAGTCCAAGGCAGCCGACACGCGCAAGCGCCCGGAGCTGGACCTGACCGTCGAACCGAGCCTCGATTCGCTGCGCCTGTACCTGCGCGCGATCGGCAAGGTCTCACTGCTGACGGCCGCGCAGGAGGTCGAGTTGGCCAAGCGCATCGAGCGCGGCGACATCGCCGCCAAGCAGCAGATGGTCGAGGCCAACCTGCGACTCGTCGTCTCGATCGCCAAGGGCTACCTCGGGCGCGGTCTGACGTTTCTCGACCTGATCCAGGAGGGGTCGCTGGGCCTGATCCGGGCGGTCGAGAAGTTCGACTACCGCCGCGGCTACAAGTTCTCGACCTATGCGACGTGGTGGATCCGCCAGGCCGTCACCCGCGCGATCGCCGACAAGGGGCGCACGATCCGCATCCCGGTGCACATGGTCGAGAAGCTCAACAAGGTCGTGCACGTCGAGCGCCAGCTCGTGCAGTCGCTCGGCCGCGAGCCGAGCCCGGAGGAGATCGCGCGCGAGCTGGAGATCACGGTGCGCGAGGTGCGCGACATCCTGCGGATGAGCCAGCAGCCGATCTCGCTCGAGAAGCCGATCGGCGAGGAGGAGGACTCCGAGCTCGGCGACTTCGTCGAGGACCATTCGGCCGAATCGCCGTTCGAGCTCGCCTCCGAGAACCTCCGCAAGGAGAACGTCTATCGCGCCCTGCAGGCGCTGCCGCTGCGCGAGCGTGAGGTCATCGAGATGCGCTACGGCCTGACCGGCGAGCGCCCGCAGACGCTGGAGGAGGTCGGCCGCGCGTTCAACGTGACGCGCGAGCGGATCCGGCAGATCGAGAACCACACGCTGAAGAAGCTCGAGTCGCTGCCCGAGGCGCAGCGGCTGCGCGACGCCGGCTGACCGGGTTCCCGCGCGGCCAGATCCTGCGCGGGCGGTTCAAGCGCGGCACGCGCGCGTGCCGATAGGTGCGCCATGGCCCAGCGGGGACGAGTGCTTGCGTTGTCGCGCGCCGGGAACCCCGGCGCGCAGGCGGCACGCGTGCGGTGGCTCGCCGCGACGCTGTTCCTCGGCCCGCTGTTCGTCGTCGTCTGGCTGCTGCTTCCGCACGGTCAGATCGCGAGCCTTCCCGGGCTGATCGCGATGGCCGGCTCGGCCTTCAGCCTCGGGATCGCCCTGGTGATGTTCCCGGCCGAGCGCGTCTCGGATACCGCGCTCAAGGGCTCGCTGTTCGCGACGACCGCCGTCATCAGCGCCGGCATCGTCGCCGGTGGGGAGTCCGGATCGGCGTTCGCGCTGTTCTACGTGTGGGCCGTCCCGTACGCGTTCGCGTACTTCGGCGCGCGCGACGGCATCATCCACACCGCCTGGGTGGCCGCCTGCTTCGCCGCGACGCTCGCGATCCAGCGCCACTCCGGCGTCGCCGGTTTCAAGCACCCGGCCATCAGCTGGGTGATGGTCGTCGGCACGCTGGTCGTCGTCGGCACGCTCGTGCGCGAGCTGACCCGCTGGGGCCGCGAGAGCGACGCCCGGTTCCGCCGCGGATTCGACGACTCAGAGGTGCCGATGACGCTCGTCGGGCTCGACGGTGCTGCGCTCGACGTCAACGCCGCGCTGTGCCGGATGCTCGATCGCCGCCCGGAGGAGATCGTCGGCCGGCTGGTCGCCAAGTCCGTCCATGGCGACGACGTCGCGAGCAACCAGAGCGCCTTCCGGCGGATCGTCTCCTCCGACGCCGTCCACGAGACGTTCGACACCCGCCTGGTCCGCAGCGACGGAAGCATCGTGACGGTGTCGGCCACGGCGTCGGTCGTCCGTGATGAGCATGAGAACGCGCAGTATTTCTTCGTGCAGCTCCAGGACGTCACCGCCGAGCGTCGCGCGGTCGAGGAACTGCGGCGCCGCGGGCTCCAGCAGCAGGCGATCGCGCGGCTTGGCCAGATGGCGCTGAACGAGCGCGACGCCGACGCCTTCATGCAGCATCTGTCCGAGACAGTCGCCGTGACGCTCGGCGTCGAACGGAGCAGCATCCTGGTGCTCGACGAGTTCGCCGAGGAGTTCACCGTCGCTGCCGGCGTCGGCTGGCCCGACGGCATCGTCGGCATCCTGCGGACCGCCGCGAGCGAGGCCTCGCCCGCCGGGGTCGCGCTGCGCTCGCGGACCCAGGTCGTCATCGATGACGTTCGCGGGGATGGGCGTTTCGACGTCCCGCAGATCGTGCACGACCTCGGCATCCGCAGCGGCGTCGCGGCAGTCGTCGACGGGCAGGTGACGCCGTTCGGCGTGCTCGTCGTGTACTCCTCGCAGCTGCGGAACTTCGATGCCGACGACGTCGCCTTCGTGCAGGCCGCGGCCAACGTGCTCTCCAGCGCCGCCGACCGCAGGCGCAGCGACGACGCCAACCGTTTCGCCGCGCTGCACGATCCGCTCACCGGCCTGGCCAACCGGACGCTGGCGCTCGATCGCCTGGAGCAGGCGCTCGCCCGCCGCCGCCGCGAAGGCACGACGGTCGCCGTGCTCGTGCTGGACCTCGACCGCTTCAAGATCATCAACGACTCGCTCGGTCACGACGTCGGTGACGAGTTGCTGCTGCAGCTCGCTCCGCGTCTGTGCGAGGCCGTCCGCCCGACCGACACCGTCGCCCGCTTGGGCGGCGACGAATTCCTCGTCGTCTGCGATGCGATCACCACGCCGCGTGAGGCGATGCTCGTCGCCGAGCGCCTTGCAGCGGCGGTCGCCGAGCCGCTGCGGCTGCAGAGCGGCGAACACTTCCTGTCGGCCAGCATCGGCCTGGCGGTCTCGACCGTCGCGTCGGACACGCCCGAGACGCTCGTCCGAGATGCGGACGCGGCGATGTACCGGGCCAAGGACGGCGGTCGCGGGCGCTACGAGGTGTTCGACGACGGCATGCGCCGTCAGGTCCTGTCGCGGCTGCGGGTCGAAACCGAGCTGCGCCGCGCGATCGGCCGGGGTGATCTGCGCGTGCACTACCAGCCGATCATCGATGTGCTGACCGGGCTGCCGCAGTGCGTCGAGGCGCTCGTTCGCTGGGAGCACGAGGACCGCGGCCTGCTCGCGCCGGCGGAGTTCATCGCCGTCGCCGAGGAGACGGGCCTGATCACGCGGCTCGGGCGCTTCGTGTTGGAGATCGCGACTGCACAGGTTGCCGCCTGGCAGCAGACGTTCGGGCCGCTGGAGCTGTGCGTCAACGTGTCGGGCCGGCAGCTGACCAATCCGCAGTTTCCCGATGAGGTCGCCGAGGTCGTCCGCCAGAGCGGCATGCTTCCGGGGACGCTCGGGCTGGAGATCACCGAGAGCGTCCTGATCGAGGAGGCGACGTCGTCGGCGCGGATCCTGACGGCGCTGCAGGACCGCGGCCTGCGCCTGCTGCTCGACGACTTCGGCACCGGGTATTCCTCGCTGTCGTACCTCAAGCGCTTCCCGCTCGACGCGCTCAAGCTCGATCGCTCGTTCGTCGAGGGCCTCGGCGATCAGCCCGGGGATACCGCGATCGTCGAGGCGATCATGCGGATGGCGCGCGCGGTCAACATGGCCGTGGTCGCCGAGGGTGTGGAGACGGAAGCGCAGCTCAAGCTGCTGCGGGCGCTCGGCTGCGGGCGCGCGCAGGGGTACCTGTTCGCCGCGCCGATGCCGGCCGCGGAGTTCGGCGCCTACCTCGCATCTCGGCGCCGCGCCGCCGTGGCCTGAGCCACTACCATCCAGCGCCGCCCAACCGTCACGGTGCGGCATCCCGGGGGGATGTCCGAGTGGTTAAAGGAGACGGGCTGTAAACCCGTTGGCTCTGCCTACGCAGGTTCGAATCCTGCTCCCCCCATCGTCCGCGCGCGATACTCCGCGGATGACCGAGACCCTCACCGGCGCCTGCGGCTGCGGCGCCGTCACGTTCGCCATCGACGCGCCGCCGACCGGCGCCGGCTACTGCCACTGCAGGCGCTGCCAGCGACGCAGCGGGACCGGTGCTTCGGCGCAGATCTTCCTGGTACCGGGATCGTTCCGGCTGTTGACGGGAGCCGACGAGCTGCGGTCGTGGGCGCCGGACGGCGGCTTTGAGAAGTGGTTCTGCGGCGCGTGCGGGTCGGCGCTTTACAGCCGCAATCCGGCCGATCACGCGCAGATCAGCGTGCGGATGGGCGCGCTGAACAGCGACCCCGGCGTGCGACCGACGCTGCGCCAGTTCGTCACCTACGCGGCGGCGTGGGAGCCGATCCCCGACGACGGCCTGGTGCGCCACCCCGAGCGCCGGCCGACGTAGCGGTCAGCCGACGCGGACCCTGAACGCGGCCGCGGGCGTCGTCCTCGTCGCCCGGTAGCTGATCGTCCATGTCTTCCCGCAGGCGGCTCGGCCACCGAGCGGGATCGGCCGGTAGCGCCAAGATGACGTCGCCGCGCGGACGCGCGCGCGGATGACCGGGCGCCCGGCGGCGGATGCGACGACGGTGATCGCGGGCGTCGCCCGTGTGCTCGTGCCGACCGGTGGCGTGAACGCGCCGGCCCACACGGTTGCTCCAACGCTCGCGGCGCAGGCGATGTGCGCCGGCGGGCGCAGCAGCTGCAACCGGGTGCTCGTCGGTGCCGGCAGCGAGCCATCGTCCGGGGCGCGGGCCGCGGGCAGCGTCGTGCGCGCGAGCGTCGGCCGGTCGATCGCCTCGACCGTCCCGCAAACGTAGATCTGACTGCCCTGCGCCGTCCCGTCGGCCTGCGTGAAGCAGTCGCCGTTGACGTCGCGCGAGGGCCGACGCGACACGACCGGCGTCGTGCCGGCGACCGCGATGCTCAGCAGTCCGGTGCTGACTCCGTTCAGGCGCTGGACGGCGCCCGTCACCGGGTCGAGCCTCAGCGGGTCCCCGCGGCCCCCGAGGCAGGCGCCGTCGTCGCCGCCGCAGGTCCGCGCCCACCACAGGGCGCCGGCGCCATCGATGGCGAGCGTGTTCATCAGCGCGCCGCTGAGTCCGCAGACCGCTTGGCCCAGGGTTCGGCCGGCACCTGAAGGGATGTCGACGAGGCGCAGGACGCTCAGGCCGCAGATGCCCACGGACGCCGCCGGTGTGGCGATCGACGCCCCGACGGCGAGCGAGGACCCGTGAAGGGCCGTCGCCCAGACCCGGGCTGACGTGACGCCGACGCAGGTGAGGTCGGCTGACAGATCACAGGATGTCGTCGGGAGCACCCGGACCGAACGCACCTTCAGCGCGCCGGGGAACGTGGTGATCAGCAGCCTGGGTCGCGCGGGCTTGCCGGAGTCGGGCGCGTCGGCGAACGCGATCCGACGCCCGTCGATCGACGGCGCGTAGTCGGTGTGGCCCGTGCGGCTCGCGCCGGGGATCCGCTGCTCGCGCGGGTGTGCGACATCCCAGCCGACGATGTGGCAGCCGCTGGGCGCGACGTCGATCCGCAGGTTGCTGAAGCCCGTGCAGCGCGGCCAGACGAGCCACGTGTGTCCGTCCGGACCGGTGCCGGCGCTGACCGCGAACGGTGAGCGCTGCGGGCGCACCGCCAGCGCTCGCGGTCCGCCCGTCGGTCCGCGAGCGATCAGCCGGAAGCGCGCGATGGCGGGGTCCCAGGCGCTCCAGGCGACCGTGCCGCGCGCCGCGGCGACCGGCCCGAGCGACGCATTGGTCGCCAACGTGCTGCTCGGCGCGGCGGCGTCGGCGGGCGCGACGAGCGCGCCGGCGATCACGGCGGCGCAGATCAGCGGGTGGTGCCATCGGCGGGCGCGCATGCCTGCACAACGTCGCAGGCGCGGACGACGTTGCGGTCGCCCGTCCTGGGCGACTCAGCCGAAGCGGTCCGACGGCCCGTCGCATGAACGCCTGCTCCTTCGGGCACCACCAGCCGCGGTAGAACTGGAGCAGCGCCTGGTCGCCGGGGACGAGCTCGCTGAGGCGGCGCGGCTGCCGCTGTGATCGGGCAACTCGAGGTCGGGGAACATCGTCCCGGTGGTGATCGGCATCGTCGCCCGTGTGCGGCCGCGGACCGATCATTGCGCTCGGAACGACATGGGCCGCGGCATCCGACCGCGGCCCATATCGTCCAACGTGTCCGGTCGGCTTCGGGGGGACGAGCGGAACCGGACGGTGAACGCACCGCGAACCGTATGCCGCCGTTCGGATGACATCGAACGTTCGTCCAGTCCGCGGTGACGCGTCCGGGGGGGCAGCCTGCTATCAACCCCGGTCTCTATGACCCTCAAGCGCTTCATTCCACTCGTCCTCGCCGCTGCGGCGATCAGCCTGATCGCCTCCGGCTGCGGCTCGCAGGACAGCCAGGCCAACAAGTACGCCTCCGTGGCCGCCAAGCAGGACAAGAACCCGCCGAAGATCACCGATCCGGTCCAGCCGGCGATCAAGACCTCGACCGCGTCGCCCGGATCGGGCGAAGGCGACATCGCCAAGAAGCCGGTGATCCCCAAGCAGACGGGTACGGCACCGACGGACCTGATCTCGCAGGACGTCATCGTCGGCAAGGGCCCGGCGGCCAAGGCGGGCGACCAGGTCGCCGTCCAGTACGTCGGCGTCCTGCGTGACACCGGCAAGGAGTTCGACAGCTCCTGGAAGCGCAATCAGCCGTTCAACCTGCAGCTCGGTGCGGGCCAGGTCATCAAGGGCTGGGACAAGGGCCTCGTCGGCATGAAGGCCGGCGGTCGCCGCCGCCTGACGATCCCGCCGGACCTCGCCTATGGCGCGACCGGTCAGCCGCCGACGATCCCGGCCAACGCGACGCTCGTCTTCGACGTCGATATGAAGACGATCGCGGCCGCCAAGAAGTAACTTTCGGTCGTCCGACGCGCGGTGCCCCCAGGTCGGGGGTGCCGCGCGTTCGTCGTTCCGGGCGCCGTTTCAGTCGTCGATCGGCCGCACACGAGCGCCGACGGCGATCTCGCCGCCGGTCAGGATCTCAGCGTTCAGCCCGGCGCGGTGGACCATGCCCTTGAGCACGCCGTTGCGCGTCACGCGCTCCAGGTCACGGCACGGCTCGCACAGCTCGATGCCCCGGCACTCGACATCGCCGACCATGAAGCGACGGCCGACGAGTGGGTTCAGGCGGATGCCGTAGGTCGTCAGCTGCCGGCGCGACTCGGAGGCCGTCAGCTCCAGGCCCGTGCGAGCGGTGAAGTCCTCCAGCTGCTCGGCCTCGATCAGCGTCAGCTGCCGCTCCGGATCGCTGCCGGGCTCGAAGTAGCGGTCGCCGCGCAGCCCGGTTCCGGCAACGGCCTCGACGCGGTCGACGGACTCTGTCGCCGCCGCGAAGTCGGGGGCGATGTGGATCGAGATGACCGTACCGGGCTCGTCGGGCATGGCCGCGATGCTAGACCGCCGGGCGGCCCGATTCCGGCGCGCAGGCCTTCAGCTACCATCCCGGCCGCGCCCTCCTAGCTCAGTTGGTAGAGCACTTCCATGGTAAGGAAGGGGTCATCGGTTCGAGTCCGATGGAGGGCTTCGGCGAGGTCCCTGCAATGCGGGGACTTTTCTCGTTCGGGGGGACGACCTGACTTAGATCTACTGGGTCCGTACTGGGTCCGAAACGGGTCTGAACCGGACCCAGTGAGTCCTCTTGGGTCGATTGGGGAGGGGGGTGTGTGGGGGTTCGCGCGACTGAGCAAGTGCACAGGTCGCGTGATGTCCCAGCTCGAGTTCCCCTTCCAACCCGACCGCCCCGAGGTCTCGTCGGTGGAGTTCCTGACGATCGCCGAGGCAGCGGTGCGGGTGCGCTGCTGCGAGCGCACGATCCGTCGTGCGATCGACAGCGGCGCGCTGCGGGCCGGGCGCGTGCGCGGCGAGCCCGACTCGCGCGGCGGCTACCGGATCCGGCCTGCGGATCTCGAGGCGTGGGTGTTCGGCGATGCCGCGGCGTAGCGGACGCGAGCCGACGATCGAGCTGCGCCGCCACCGCCGGACGGACGGCAGCGAGAGCGAGCTGTGGTCGGTGCGCTGGTACGACGCCCACGGCCGGCGCCGGCGGCGCAGCTGCGGCTCGCGCGAGGAGGCCGACTTCGAGCGCGCCCGCCTGGCGCTCAATGCCTCGCGCCCGCACGAGCGGGGCAGCGAGGGAGAGGAGGAGCCGGCGACGTTGCTGCGCGAGTTCTGGCCGCTGTGGCTGGCGGACGCGCGCAGCCGCCTACAGCCGGAGACCGCGCGGGCACACGAACGGGTCTGGGCCTCGCGGCTGCAGCCCGCGTTCGGCGACGAGCAGCTGCGGGCCATCAAGCCGCGGATGGTCGCCCGCTGGCGCGCCGAGCTGCTCGAGGACGGGCTCGGCGTCGAGGCGGTGCGCAAGGCGATGGTGCTGCTGCAGGCGATCTTCACCGTCGCGATCGAGTGGGGCGAAGCGGACGCCAACCCGGTCAGCGTCGTGCGCAAGCCCCGCCAGGGCTGGCGGCGCGTCGTGATCCCGCTGGCGCCCGAGGACGTCGAGCGGATCCGCGCGCAGCTGCTCGCAAGGGGCGATCTGCGGTCAGCGACGCTTGTCAGCGTGCTCGCCTACGCCGGTCTGCGGCCGGGGGAGGCACTGGGCCTGGAGCTGCGGCACGTGCGCGAGAACACGCTGCTGGTCGAGCAGGCCGTCGCGCACGGGCGGCTCAAGGTGCAGAAGACCGGACGCAACTACCGAACAGTCGACCTCTTCGACGTGCTGCGCGGCGACCTGACCGCGTGGACCTCGACGCTCCCCGACCACGACCCTCGCCGGCTCATCTTCGGACGGCCCGACGGCGACCCGTGGCACCGGGACGACTGGACGAACTGGCGCAACCGCCGCTTCCATCCCGCGGCGGCCGCGGCGGGGCTCGGCCGGCCGCGCCCCTACGACCTGCGCCACTCGTTCGCGTCGCTGCTGATCCGCGAGCAGCGCGCCTCGATCGTCGAGCTCGCCGAACAGCTCGGCCACGCACCCACCATGACGCTCGACACCTACTCCCACGTCATGGCCGAACACCGCCGCACGAAACCCGTCGACGTCGAGCACTGGATCCTCCGTGCCCGTGATGACGCACAAGCCGACGCAGCACCTCGGAAACATGCTCAGGACCGACCCCACAACCCGGCACACAGTTGCACCCTTGGTGCGGCGTAGACCCGTGTACGGCTGCTGATGGGACGACGATCGCGAAAGCAGGCTGCAGACCGCGCCGTGACACGGCGGCCGGCGAAGGGCCGCGATCACATGGCGCGCGTGCACGTCTCAGACGAGGTCTGGGCCGAGTTCCGGCGGGCCGCCGGCAACACCCCGATGTCGCAGATCCTCGGACGGCTCGTCGAGCGCGAGGTCGAGCGTGATCGAGCAAGGCGGATCCGTCGGGGGAGCGTGGACGATCAGGTCCTGCTCGACGCGCTCGAGCGGGCGTGCGAGCTGCGGGAGGACGTCGCGGGAATCATCGAACGGATCGAGCGCCGGGCCTCCCTGCCGGTCTCACCCGGCAGGGATGAACGTGGCCAGCAGGCGATTGACCTCCCGGAGTGGTAGGCATCCCGCGTCGCATCTACGGGGAGACGGCGCATTGGCAAATGCAAAGGTGTGCCGGGTCGGTGGGTCGCTGGTCTCGGCAAAGGTCACATGCTTGGCTGAGGTTGTTGCAGCATTGCCAACGGTCTGTGACGTCTGTGCGCATCGTTCCCGTTCCCGCCGGTTCGGCTGGTTGACTGGACGACATGAGTGAGCGGGGGAAGTGGCATGTCTGAGTCGCTACGGGTAGCGGCGCTGTTCGCCGGGATCGGGGGCATCGAGGTCGGTCTTCACGGCGCGGGCCACGAGACGCATCTCCTCTGTGAATGGGACGCTGCTGCACAGCGTGTCCTGGCGCACCAGTTCCCGGACACGCCGCTTGTTGGCGACGTTGCAGACCTGGAATGTCTCCCTGACGTCGACCTCGTCACAGCTGGATTCCCGTGCCAGGACCTGAGCCAGGCAGGGCGCACGGCCGGCATTCGAGGCGATCGCTCAGGGCTCGTCGAGCACGTGTTCCGTCTGCTCGACGGAGCCGCGAGCGAGCCGACATGGCTGCTGCTCGAGAACGTCTCGTTCATGCTGGCTCTCGATCGCGGCGAGGCGATGCGGTGGCTCACAGATGAGCTCGAGCGGCGTGGCTTCACCTGGGCGTATCGCGTGGTCGATACCAGAGCCTTCGGCCTTCCGCAACGGCGGCAGCGCGTGCTGTTGCTGGCGTCGCGGACCGAGGATCCACGGCCTATCCTTCTGAACGAAGATCACGGCGAAGCGACGATCGACGATCGTCGTGGCCTCGCATGCGGGTTCTATTGGACCGAAGGCGTGCGTGGACTCGGCTGGGCGGTCGATGCGATTCCGACGTTGAAGGGCGGCTCGACGATCGGGATTCCTTCCCCGCCAGCCATCTGGCAGCCCGGCTCGGGGCGCATCGTCACACCGGAGATCCGTGACGCGGAGCGGTTCCAGGGATTCGCTCCCGGATGGACGGAGCCGGCTGACACCATCCCGGGGCGAAAGCGCACGGATCGGTGGAAGCTCGTAGGGAACGCGGTGAGCACCCCCGTGGCCGGCTGGATTGGCGCGCGGCTTCTCACGCGCGAGCAGTACGCACCCGAAGCCGACGCGCCACTTGCGAGAGGATCTCGTTGGCCGAAGGCAGCTTGGGGTGGATCATCTGGTCGGTTCGCGTCGGACCGATCGATGTGGCCGGTCGCGTACGCTCGACCACATCTCCACGAGTTCCTCAAGTTCGAGCCGAGCCACCTCTCCGCAAGAGCGACCGCCGGGTTCCTCACACGCGCCGCTCGCGGGAATCTGCGCATTCCTGAGGACCTGATCGCGGAGTGCGAGATGCACCTCGACAGGATGACGCCACAAGGCCGCCTCGCCGTGGCCTGACGTTTGGCGGTCCTGATCGTTCGCAGTTGCTCACGCCGTCGCCTGCCGTCGGCGAGCGCATGGCACGCACGGGCCGACGCGATACGAAGCCCGAGCTGGAGCTTCGCCAGGTGTTGCACGCCCGGGGGCTGCGCTTCCGCGTCGACCGCGCGGTGCTAGATCGCCGCCGCCGCGCTGACATCGTCTTCGGTCCGTCACGAGTCGCTGTGTTCGTTGACGGCTGCTTCTGGCACGGGTGTCCCGAACATGCGACATGGCCCAAGAAGAACGCCGCCTATTGGCGCGAGAAGATCGACACCAATCGGAAGCGGGACCGCGACACGGACGAGCAGTTGACGAACGCCGGCTGGGCGGTACTCCGTGTGTGGGAGCACGAGGATGTGAAGGTCGCTGCCGATCGCGTTGAGGCGGTCGTCGCTTCGCGCCGCCCGCGCTGAGATCAGATCTTCGAGAAGTTCGCGGCGTACTCGTGCGCGGCCCGCTGGACCATCTCGTCGTATGGGAACTTCGGATCAGGCTCGTCCAGGACGCGAACAGGCGTGCCATCGTTTGCGACGTCGACGACCATTACGCCGATCGCGTCGAACCCAACCGAGCTGCCCCCAGACCGACGCCGGATCTCGCCGACCTTGTCGATCACGCGCTGCGCGTTTGCTGGCTGGCGATGATGATTGATGTGCGGCTCGTGCGTACTCAGGTCGAACTTGTTCATGTCCGGGCTGATGAACGTGGCGCCAGCGTTCACCAACACGAAGCCCACGGCGAGCGCGCGTTCGGAGTTGCCGTGGGTCGTCTGATGGCTCGAGTCCAGTTCGTCGTGGAGGCGGGGGAGCGCCTTGACGTGGGCCGTCATCGCTGCTTTCGCTTCGAGCGCCAGTAAGACCGATCCGACGGGTGACTCACGCGCCTCGGGCAGCGCTCGGAGCGCGGCTTGTTCACCGTCGTCGAGCCGAAGTCCCCAATTTTCGGCCATCTCCGAGAACGACCGCTTGGACTTCGCCGGCTCTCCGCCGCTCGGCTGCGCGATCACAAGGTCGAGGTCTTTCGTTCGCCGCGTCTCAAAG
Organism: Solirubrobacterales bacterium; assembly: GCA_038224135.1. GTDB lineage: Bacteria > Actinomycetota > Thermoleophilia > Solirubrobacterales > Solirubrobacteraceae > F1-60-MAGs163. The sequence goes on along the minus strand of JBBRFO010000006.1, from coordinate 13,582 downwards.
TCCTGAAGCGTGTGGTTGACACCGAGCACCACGCGCCCGGTCGCCAGGTGCTCCCGGAGCAGCTCGGAGCGCTGCATCAGGTCGAAAGCCACGGTCCAACACGCGATCTTGGAGTGCCGATCGGACCGCGAGTGGTACTGCCAAGTGTTACCGAACTTGTCGGGGATCCGACACGCCGAGATCGAGCGGGCGATGAGGGCCGGTCCGTCCACGCGCGCATCTTCGCTGCTGCACCCGACGTCCCGCGAGATGCGGGCTCCCGCGGCCGCTCGTTACGCCCTAGTTGTAAGTCCCGAGCGGGTTGTTCCGCTCGTTGAGGCGAGCGAGTGGGGGCTTGTGGCCGAGGGCGCTGTGTGGTCGGTGATGGTTGTAGTGGTGGAGCCATCCGTCAAGCGCGCGGGTGCGTTCGTTGCTGTCGCGGTAGATCGCGCCGTAGGCCCAGCCGCCGAGCATCGTGCGGATGAAGCGCTCGGCTTTGCCGTTGGTCTGCGGCCTGTAGGGCCGTGTGCGCAGGTGGCGAATGCCCAGGGCGCGGCAGGCGATCGCGTGGACCGCGCGGACCGGTAGGCACCGCCGTTGTCGGCTAGGAGGCGCTCGACGGTGATGCCGTAGCTGGCGTAGTGCGCGACGGCGCGATGCAGAAACGCGATCGCAGTGGTGGCCTTCTCGTCAGCGAGCACCTCGACGTAAGCCAGTCGGGTGCAGTCGTCGATGGCGACGTGCACAAACTCCCAGCCGACCTGCTTGCGATCGCGGCCGGCGGCGTCACGAACGGTCCGGTGGTTGTGACGGCGTCCGTTCTGGGTGATGCGCTTGCCATAGCCGCCCTGGATGCGCCCGAGCTTCTTGACGTCGATGTGGATGAGCTCGCCCGGACGCTCGCGCTCGTAGCGCTGCACGGGCTCAAGGCCCAGGCGTCCGAGTTTGCCCATCCCGATCCGCGTGAGGATCCCCGAGACCGTCGAGAGCGGCCGGCCCAGGACCTCGGCGATCTCCGGGCCGGTCAGGCGCAGCCGGCGCAGCGCGGCGATCACCGCGATCGTGCGCTCATCAGTGCGATCAGCGACCGTCCTGGCCGCCGACGAGCGATCCGCCAAGCCTGCGGATCCCTCGAGCCGGTAGCGGGCCAGCCACTTGCGTGCGGTGCGCTCGCTGATTCCGGCCGCCTCGGCGGCCTCCATCAGCGACCACCCCGCACCCACAACCCTGTCGATCAACAGCTCGCGGCCCTTCACGCTGAGCCTCGCGTTAGCGTGCAACTTCATCCGGTTCTCCTTGGTGCTGGCTGGCTTAGACACCTCCAGCCTCCAAGGGGACCCGGATGAACAACGCGCTCAGGAACTACATCTAGTTCGGCAAGAACGTTGCCGACTCCGACCGATGTCCGCACGCGGCGCATGGAGGGTCGCAAGGGGGGCAGCCAAGGCGCGTCTGTGCGTCTGTGAGGACGTAGATCGCACCACAACCCTGGCAGACGTACGAACCTGCGCCGGGCTTCGCCCTAGCGCGAAACGCGTCGCGCGGCCCCAGGAGATGTTCTGCCTGTGCCCGGGTGCCCACGAGCGCATGTCCGTACCGGCTCAAGTCCGCCAAAATGGCGTCGCAGGCCGTGCTGCCGCCGGCAGAAGATGCGAGGAAGTCCCCTGCGGTGCTGTAGCTGTTACTGGTGACGGCCTGAAATCGCGCCAGGGCGTCCTGACTCTTGTGGGCGGTCGCGTTCCGGATCGCTTGTCCACGCTTGAGGTCGGTGCGCACGGTGCTCCGAGTCGCGAGTCGCACGAACGGTTCGCCGCCAAGGAGCAGACGTTCGGCCCGCGCAACCGTGTCTTCAAGCGGGAGCCATGACAAGTAGCGCTGCCCCGAACTCGTGATGACTCGAGCAAGGGCTGGATCCCGGATCCCGACCCTCGGACCTGCATTCTCGATCCTCGTGGCACGCGTCAGCACCGCAAAGAAGAGCTCCTCGAGGAACCACTCGAATTCTGTAAACGCCCTCACGAACACGGCTTCGAGAAGACGGGCGCGGGTCGCCGGTGGCAGGGAAGCTCCGCCGGCTGCCACCTGACGCAGCTCGGCCAGTTCGGTGCTGAGCCCGTTTGCGAGGCGCCGCGCTCTGGAAGGCCTCGCCACGAGCGCTGCCTACTGCGTGTACGACTCGACGAACTCGAAGCGCGTCTGGCGACTGCTGAGATCGTTTGCAGCGCCGCGCGTTGCGCTCACGACGGAATTGTCGACGTCGCCGGCCTTCAGGGCAGTCTGGGCATCTTCGAGACGCGACTGAAGTCGTTTCAGGTCGACTCGATGGCGCCTGGACGTTGCGGGCGTGCTCATCGGGCCTCGGTAGCGCAACTCCTGCAGCAGGTCCACGAGTGTGTACATCCACATCCGCGACCGGAGACCGCTCAGGGCACCTCCGGCAAGCAGCTCGTCAAGATCAGATCGGAACGAGTCGAGGCGGGTTTCGACAGCTTCGAGGTTGTCGAACCGTTCCTCGTAGCGGCCGTACGCGTGGTCGAGGGTCGTCTTGCTGACCGCCTGACGGCCAGTGAGTACCAACAGGGCGAGATCGCTGACGAACTCTACGTCGCGCATCTCGGCAATCTGCTGGCGGTTGAAGACGCCCCAGGCAAGCCAGCGGTCGAGCGTGTCGGCCGAAAAGCGGTAGACAAACTCCTTGAAGAAGCCTGAGTACTCCGCGTTGCGCAGCTCCTGTGCGTTCAGCTTGGCGCCGTACGTGTTCATCCGGCGGAAGATCTCAAGTAGCTCACGGTCGACGACCGAGGACCCGACGGTGTACACGTTGAGGCGGCTGTTGAGGATTAGCTGTCGATCGGCTTCAGAAAGGTCTGCGAACCGGGCCCCGGCACGGGTTCGGTCGTGCACATGCTGAATGACGAAATCATCCCGGTCGTCGTAGTCAGTCAGTGCGCTCGGGTCGACGTAGCCGATGAGAGTGCGTAGGCGCTGTTGGCCGTCGACGACCACGAGTTGCCGGTCGAGCGTTGTCGCGTCGGTTCGATCCTGCAAGAACAGTGCAGGCACCGGATAGCCGCGTAGAAGCGAGTCGATCAGGCTGCTCTTGAGGACTGCCCGCCAGACGGAGCCCCTCTGGAAGGGAGGCTTGAGGTCGAGAGTGCCGTCCTTCTGCCAACGGAGGAAGTCGAGGACGGTGTAGGTCGTCGGGTGTGCCTCGATCGCCACAGTCGGAGTATGTACCGGACGGAGGTCGCTCTGCCATCTCGCCCGATCGGCGCCAGATCAATCGGGCGCTCATCGGTCCGCGCGAGCACTGGGTCCGCACTGGGTCCAGCACCCCAGCTCAGGCCCGTCCGGCCCGGTACACTCCCGTCATGTCCAATCTGCAGATCATGGCGATTTGCAGGGACTTCGCTGGACGCCACCGGACAGCACGAGACCCCGAAATCGGCCTGGGGCCGATGGTAAGGAAGGGGTCATCGGTTCGAGTCCGATGGAGGGCTTCCGGGTCTGCAGGGGTGCCGTCCCGCGGCCCGATCGCCGGACACGCTCCGTACCACTCGGTGGGCGAAAATCTCGCGCCCGGCGCCGACGGTGTGCGACCGGCGAGGTGCTCAGCAGTCCGATCGTGAGCGCCGCCCGTCGGGCCGCCGGGGGAGTCAGCGGTCTTCCCGAACCGGTCGTACGGGCTACCCCCGATGCGGACTTCCGCGACTGGCACGAACGTAGGCCAGACGCGGTGCCGCCAATGGATGGCGTGCCGGAATGCTTCATCTAGCCCTATTGGGGGATTTGAATGTTTGGCCTTCTTGGGCGCCTCAGGCGCCCCGTCACGCGCCTTGAGGCGCTCGCGCTGATCTGTGCGGCGGCTGTGCTCTCCGCCGGGAGCGCCGTCGCGGCCTCCTCGATGATCAACGGCGGGAGCCTCCGCAAGGGGAGCGTCCACCTCAACCGGCTTTCGCCGGGCACGCAGAAGCTGATCCGCCACTGGAGGGCAAGAGGCCCGGCCGGCCCGGCCGGCCCCGCCGGCCCCGCCGGTCCACGCGGCGCGACCGGGGTTCCGGGCGCTCCCGGTCCGACGGGTGCCAAGGGCGACACCGGTGCGCCCGGCGCCAAGGGCGACACGGGCGACACCGGCCCGGTCGGCGTCGGTGCCTCGTGGGGCACGATCGCGCGCAACACGATCGGCAATGCCACGGCGCAGCTGCGCAACGACTCCTCGTCGCCGGTCGGCAGCGGGTCGCTGCAGTTGACCGTCGGCAGCGGTACGGACAAGATCGCCTTCGGTGATGAGACGTCATTCGCGGGCTCCCCGATCTCCGCGCTGACCGACGTCGGCTACCGCGTCAAGACGACCGGGGAGAACAACGCCCTCGGCGTGAACATGCCCTCGATCGCGATCGAGGTCTGGGCCAGCGGCACGGTCGGCCTGGGCTACTCGACACTGAACTACTCGCCGACCGCCAACTCGGCGGCGAACGTGTGGAGCCCGTACATCGACGCGACCAACGACCCGACCAACGCGTGGGGCCTGACGGGGAGCGCGTTCAACACCCCCGCCACGTCGGCGAACTGCGGGATCAACGGCCCGCGTTGCACGTTCGCGCAGGTCAAGACGCTGCTCACCTCGCCCCCGTACGACGCGAAGATGATCAGCGTCGCCGTCGGCAAGGGCCGCGACTACGCCTGGAACGGGCAGGTCGACGGGCTGCGCATCAACAGCACGACGTATGACTTCGGGCTCGCCGGCGTGAAGAGCGTCCCGACTCCGTAGTCACGCAGGAGCGGCTGCGCCGGCGCTCGTCACCCCACGAGCGCCGGCGTTTGTCGTCCGCGCCGGCTCCACTCAGGAGCCGTGGCACGTCTTGAACCTCGTGCCTCCGCGGGTCGAGAACGAGCGTCGTACTCGCTACTCCTCCGCAAGCAGCGCCGCCATCGCCGCGCTCCCGCGCTCGATCGTCGTCCGCATGTCCGCGTTGAGGTGGAACGCGGCGCTGTCGTAGTCGTCGGGCAGCGTGCCGCGCAGGTGGAGATCGAGCGCGAGCAGACGCGGGTAGTAGCCGCCGCCCATGCAGAAGATCGCGTCATACACCTGGCCCCCGATCTCGTGTGAGTCGAGCGTCGTAGCGTGCTGGATCTCGAGCGTCGCCGTCCCGTCGTCGGGACCGGCCGAGATGCGCACCTCGATCTCGTCGGCGCCGATGCTTCCGAGTGACAGCCGCAGCCGGCGGGGCGGGTCGCACTCGAGGATCGTTCCGGAGCCCATGTTCACCTGCTGGAAGCTGCCTCCGACGCGCAGCTCGCCGGTGACCGGGACGTACCAGCGCCGCAGCCGCTCCGGGTTGGTGCAGGCGTCCCACAGGTCCTCGACCGTGGTCGCGTAGGACCGCGTGAAGACGGCGACGCGGGCGTCTCCGGAGGCGATCCGGCGCTGTCGCAGCTCGGGCGCCGGCTCGTTGAAGGTCGTGGCGTCGATCGTCATGTCGTGTCAGCTCCATGGGTCGTGGTGGTTCCCGGTTCCCGGCGTTCCCGCTTGCCGCGCGCGACCTCGACGCCGAGTGCGTCGAGTCGCTGGTTCCAGAAGTGCCGGTAGGGCTGAAGCCACTGATCGACGTCGCGCAGCGGAGCGGGGTCGACCGCATAGAGGCGTCGCGCGCCGGCTGCGCGGACTGTGGCAAAGCCGTTTTCGCGCAGCACACGCAGGTGCTGCGACACAGCGGGCTGGGAGATCCCGAACTCAGCCTGGACGACCGCGCCGATCTCGCCCGCCGCGTGCTCACCGTCGGCGAGCAGCTCCACGATGCGCCGGCGGACCGGGTCGCCGAGGATGTCGAACGCGTGCATGGAGCGCATTCTATCGGCATCGACTTATATAAGCAAGAAAGCAATCAGCGGTGGCACGCGATACTTGCGCCGCCCATGCTCCTCACCGATCCGCTCACACTTCCCTGCGGCCTCCAGCTGCCCAACCGGCTCGCGCGCGCGGCGATGACCGAGGGGATCTCCGGACCGCGCAACGACCCGAACGAGCGCCACGAGCGCCTGTACGGCGCCAATGCCCGGGGCGGCGCCGGCCTGGTGATCACGGGCAACGCGATGGTCGATCGCCGCCACCTGGAGCGCGCCCGCAACATCGTCGTCGATCCCGCCACCGACGCGGCAGCACTGCGCCGCTGGGCGGCGTCCGCCTCCGGCAGCCCGGCGCTGGTCCAGCTCTCACACCCCGGACGTCAGGTCAACCGGTTCGTCAACGCGCATCCAGTCGCACCGTCTGACGGCCCGGCGGTGGCGCTGGCCGGCATGTTCGCGCGGCCACGCGCGCTGACGCACGCCGAGGTGGGCGAGGTTCGCGACCGCTTCATCGACGCCGCTGAGCGGGTCGTCGCCGCCGGCTTCCCGGGCGTCGCGATCCATGCGGCCCACGGCTACCTGATCAGCAGCTTCCTCGACCCCGCGCACAACCGGCGCGCAGACGAGTACGGCGGCGACCTCGGCGGGCGCGGGCGCCTGCTGCTGGAGATCGTCACCGGCCTGAAGGCCGTCTTGCCGGCGGGAACCGCCGTCGCGGTCAAGTTGGACGCGCGTGACGGCGCGGACGCCGAACTCGCGATGCTCGTCATGATGCTCGAAGCGGCCGCGATCGACCTGATCGAGATCTCCGGCGGCACCTACGAGGCACCGGCGATGGCCGGCCTGGACGCCGACGGCAATCCGCTGCGCAGTGACCACGAGTCACCGTTCTGGACCAGCGCCGAGGCGGCGTCGGCGGCGACGAGCTTGCCGGTGATGCTCACCGGCGGCTTCCGGACGCGAGCGGAGGTCGACCGGGCACTGGCGGACGGCGTCGCACAGCTGATCGGCGTCGGCCGGCCGCTCGCGGTCGACCCGGCGCTCGCGGGGCGCTTCGTCCGCGGTGAAACGGACGTACTCGATCGCCCCGGCCCGCGGCTGGGCGGGCCCGCGCCGGTGCGGCGGATGCTGGGCGCGGCGGCGGGCACGGGCTGGCACCGGATCCAGCTCGAGCGGACCGGAGCCGGCAAGCCGCCATTGATGCGGGCGCCGGCGCTCGTCAGTGCGCTGGACTACACGCTCCGCGACCAGGCGCAGACGCTGCTCGCCCACCGCTCGCGGATGCGGCTGGCGCGCACTGCGCGGGTTGGCGCGCCGACGCTCGCCGAGTAGGCTGCGGCGATGCGGAGTTCCTCGCGCCGGCGTCTGCTCACGTGCGTCGCCGTGGGCGCGGCGATGGCGACGATCGGAGCCGGGCCGGCGTCCGCCGCACCCGACCAGATTGCCTACCGCTGCGACGTCGATGTCTGCTTGGTCAATCCGGACGCCCCCGGGGTCACGAACCTCTCTGCAAACGGTGCGACGAGCTTCGAGGATGCTCCGTCATGGTCGCCGGACGGGTCCAAGGTCGCGTTCCTGAGCACGTTCGGCAGCGTCCCGGGTCGCAACATCTTCGTGATGAACCCCGACGCGCCGGGGAATGCGGTCAACCTCGCGACGCAGCTCACGTTCTTCACCAACGACGGTGGCTACGTCACCGATCCCGTCTGGTCGCGCGACGGGACGCGGATCGCGTTCGAGCGCAAGACCAACCTCGTCGCGAAGACCGGGGTGTACGTCGTGAAGTCCGATGGCACGAGCGTGCAGCCGGTGACGGTCACGACGGATGGCGCCCACCCGACGTGGTCGCCCGACGGGACGACGATCGCCTACTCCACCGGTGAACAGGTGTACCTGGCCGCGGCCGACGGAAGCGGCGCTCCGACGCCGCTCACCAACGGCGCCGGCCACGATCCGGTGTGGTCTCCCGACGGCACGCGCATCGCCTTCGACACGATCAACGTGATGCAGGGGAGCCCGCTCGTCGACCTGCACGTCGCGCGCGTCGACGGCAGCGGCACGCCGGTGGTGACGATCGGCAACTACACGCAGTGGACCTTCGCCGCGTGGTCGCCCGACGCGGCGCGCATCGCCTACCGGTCGACGACGGCCAACGACGGGCACATCCGCGTGGTCGGCGTCGATGGAACATCCGACCAGCCGCTCGCCAGCGTCGCCGGCGAAAATGACTACGAGCCGACGTGGTCGCCCGACGGCGGCCGCGTCGCCTTTCACGGGTACCAGTACTCCGGGCCGACCCCGGTCAACGAGATCTTCGTTGCGAGCACGACCGACGGCACCGGCGTGCCTCGGGCGATCACCACCGGCGGCAAGGACTCTGCGCCCGCCTGGCGGCCGGACCCCTCGCGGGCACCGGTGGTGCCCGTCGTCCCGACGCCGACGCCGACGCCGGACCCCGGCGCGCCGGCACCCGCGCCGAGCCCAGGCTCACCCGCGCCCGTGCCGACCCGCAAGCCGACGGTCGTCTGGATCACCGGGCGCGCGCCCTACGTGCCGGGGTTCCCGATCTTCGTCGGCGTCTACGGGTGCGGCGGCCCGCGGTGCAACGTCGGTGCGAAGGGAACCACGTCGGTCGCGCCGGTTCGCACGGCGAGCTCCGCCTCCGCGTCCGGCGCAAAGCGCCGTCGTCCGGCGACCATCACCATCGCGCGCGGCCACATCGTCGTTCCCTCAGACAGCACGCGCCGGCTGAAGCTGACGCTGACCCGCGCCGGAGCGGCGCTGCTGCGACGCCGCGGGTCGGTGTCGATGAAGGTGACCGTCACCACGACAGGGGCCGACCGGCCGAGGACCGTCGAGCAGCACCAGGTGCGCGTATACCTCAAGGCCAAGCGCCGCTGACGGCGCGGCCGGCGATGCGCGCAACGCTGTACGGCTTCCCGCTGTCGCATCCTGTCATCAGCGTGCGCCTCGCCCTCGCGCACAAGCGGATTGCGGTGACCGACCGCACGCTGCTCCCCGGCCTGCACCCGCTGCTGCTGGCGGCCGCCGGCTTTCGCCCGACGACCGTGCCGGCCATGCGGCTCGGCGGGAAGCGCAGCCAGGGCTCGCTCGCGGTCATGCGCGCGCTGGAACGCGCGGTCCCCGAACCCTCGCTCTACCCCCACGATCCTGCGCTGCGCGCCGCGGTCGAGGCCGCCGAACGCTGGGGCGAGTCGGTGCTGCAGCCGATCCCGCGGCGGCTGATCCGCCACACGCTCGTGCGCTCCCAGGCGCAGCGCCGCTGGTTCGCGCAGACGGCGATGGCGCAGCTGCCGGCGCCCGGCGTGATCGCGACGGCGCTGGCACCGACGGCCCGCGGATTCGCGGCGCTGGTGAAGTCGAACCCCACGTCCGTCGCCCGCGACCTCGCGACGCTGGACGAGCACCTGGACCACGTCGACGAGCTGCTCGCAAGCGGGGTCATCGGCGGCCCGATCGCCAACGCGGCGGACTTCCAGATCGCCCCGAGCGTGCGCGTGCTCTACGCATTCGCGGATCTGCGCGACCGGGTGCGAGCGCATGAGCCGACGACCGATCTGGCGCTGCGGCTGGTGCCGGACTACCCGGACATCCCGGCCGCGCTGCCGATCAGCTGAGCAGCTCTGCGGCGTTGAGCCGGACCGGCAGCGTCTTCAGTTGGCTGGAGAACTGCGAGATCACCCAGGTCGGCTCGCCGTCGAGCTCCATCTCCGGGAACCGGGCGAGCGTCTCCTCGACGAGGACCGTCAGCTCGAGGCGCGCGAGCGCGGTGCCGAGGCAGAAGTGCCGGCCACCGGCGCCGAACGCCTGATGCTCGGGATTGCGCAGGACGTCGAAGCGGTCGACGTCCTCGTACTTGTCCTCGTCGCGGTTCGAGGAGGCGTACCAGAGCGCGACCTTGTCGCCGGCCTTGATCTGCTGGCCGCCGAGCTCGGTGTCGCGCGTCGCCGTGCGGCGGAAGTGCGCGAACGCCGGGAACATCCGCAGCGCCTCCTCAACCGCGCCGGGGACCAGCGAGGGGTCGTCGAGCAGCAGCTGACGCTGGTCGGTGTGCTCCATCAGCGCGCGCATCGTGCTGGTGTAGGTCGCCTTCGTCGAGTCGTTGCCGGCGGCCATCAGCAGGATGAAGCCGGAGAAGATCTCGGCGTCGGTCAGCTGATCGCCGTCGACGTCGGCGTGGACCAGCACGCTGAGCATGTCGTCGGTCGGGTGCGCGCGCCGGTCGGCGACGAGCGCCATGCACTGCTCGTGCATCGGCGGAAGATCGTGCTGCATCAGGTGTTCGAGACCGTGCGGGTTCAGGTCCGGGTCGCCGAAGCCCATCAGCGTGTTGATCGCTTGTGCCCACTGCTCGTCGTCCGCCGGATCGAGGCCCATGAAGCCGCAGATGACGCGGGCGACGACCGGCTGCGCGACGTCCTTGACCAGGTCACAGCTCTCGCGGCCGTCGAGCCGGTCGAGGACGCCGGTCGTGATGTCGCGGATCGCGCCCTCGTGCTGCGCGATCGCGCGCGGGGTGAAGGCGCGCTGGAACAGCGTCTTGATCCGGTCGTGCTTGGGCGGATCCATCCCGATGAACATCCCCTGGATCAGGTCAACCGGCACGGCGTGATCGCTGATCAGGATGTTCTGCGCCGAGGAATACGTCTCCCAGTCGCGGCTGACGGTGTGCACGTCGTCAGCCTTGGTGACCGACCAGAAGCCCGCATCTTCCGGTGATTGGGCGATGCCCGCGCTCCAGTGCACCGGGCACTGACCGCGCAGCTCCTTGAACAGTTCGTGGGGCGGGCCGTCGTGCCAGAGCTGCTCGTCGGCGATCTGGAGCGTGTGGAGGTTCTGCGCGGGGGGACTTGACATGGTGTCAAGTCTACGGCCGGCGACGACGCGACGCAACCCCGCGTCAGCCCGCCGCGGCGGCGAGGTGACGAGCGGGCCGGCGATGGGTAGTTCTTCGATCATGCCCTCCGCGCTGACGACCCCCGACGTCCTCGTTCTCGGCGGCGGCGGCATTCTCGGCGAAGCCTGGATGCGGGCGCTGCTGGCGGGGCTTGACGAGCACCCGGCCTTCGATGCTCGCAGCTGCCGAACGTACATCGGCACCTCTGCGGGGTCGATCGTCGCCGCCGCGCTGGTGGCCGGGATCGATCCCCGCAGCGAGCTCGGCGACGTCGGAGGACCAGCTGAACCGCTGGCCGATGCCGCGCCGCTGGACCTGGACGAGGACGCACGCCAGGACGACGGCTCGGGGCTGACGAGCGCCGCCGCGGGGACGCTCGCGGCGCTGGCGCTCTCGACCACGGCGCGCGGCGGTGCCGTCATGCGCCGAGCGGCGCTCAGCCGTGTCCCGATCGGACGGCGGTCGCTCTCGCCGCTGGGCCGCAACCTCGAACGTGCCGGCGCCAGGTGGGACGGGCGACTGCGCGTGGCGACCGTCGATCTGCGCGGCGGGTCGCGCGTGATGTTCGGCGCGCCGAGCGCGCCGCAGGCGTCCGTCGGCGCGGCGGTCGAAGCATCGTGCTCGATCCCCGGCGTGTTCCGGCCCGTATCGATCGACGGGCGCGACTACGTCGACGGGGGCGTCTGGTCGCCGACGAACCTGGACACCGCCGACGTCGAGCGCGGTGATGTCGTGCTGTGCCTGAATCCGAGCGGCGGCTGGCGGCCGCGGCCGACGGACCCGACGACCGCGGTCGGACCCGTCTCGCGGATGATCGCGCGCGCTGAGGCGCTGACGCTCGAGCGGCGCGGCGCCCAGGTCGAGATCGTCGTCCCGGACGCGTCGGCGCTGCAGGTGATGGGCACGAATCTCATGGATCCCGGTCCGCGCGCAGCGGTACTGCGGGCGGGCTTCGAGCAGGGTCGCCGGATCGCGCAGGCGCGCCAGCCGCGCGCCGCCGCATAAGGAGCCGTCGGCTTCAGACGTCGTCCTCGATACGAATAGCCTCGTCGAGCAACGGCCCGGCGCCTCGCTGGCCCTCCTGGAGCTGCTCGAGCATCGCCGTCGCGAGCGCGTCGAGCTTGCGCTGGATCGCGTGCTCGGACCGCAGCTCGGCGTTCTTGAGCAGCGCGACGAGCAGCAGGGTGACTGCGGTCATCGCGGTTCCGAGCGCGACCTCGGCCTCCTGACTGATGCCGACGGCGTAGCCACCCGCCCAGGCGAACACGAGCAGCGCGCAGAGGCCGAAGAACAGCGGCGAGCTCGCGAAGTGCGACGCCCGCTCAGCGGCGGCGTCGAAGCGGCCGGGGCCGCGCTCGGGTGCACGCTCGACGGGGTGTTGCGTCGCCTTCATGCAAGTGGGGTACCCGCAGCGGGGAGGAGCCAACCGGGCACGAGGTTTGCAGCGGCGCCGCGCGGGAGATGGATGCCTACACGAACGAGTAGGGGTTTTCTCGCGCGTCGGGGGCCTCATCCTTGAGGCCCCCGGTCGCGTGCGATGTCATGTCTCGTTGTCGGGGGGACTTCCGAGTTGACAACCACTGAGACCGCGCGACACGCGATCCGTGACGGTTGTAATCCAACCGTCACAGACGCCGCGCTCTCGCTTATCCCTCATCAGCGAACCGCGGCAGAGCCTCGCGTGAGCAGATGTCCCTGGCAGGCGAGATTGCGCGGGCCCCAGTCCTCGGAGGAGACGACGTGGAGCCGAGCTTCATGACCCCGTGCCGGTCAGGTCGCCGTGCCGCGCGGACGTCGTCGCGCGGTAGCGCCCTCGGCCCTCGGCGCGCACGATCTCCTCGTGCTCGGCCTCGCGCAGGGCTGTTCGGAAGCGGCCCGGGCCCCAGAAGCGAGCGCCGACGGCGTTTGCCAGCTGCTCGCGCGTGAACGTGCCGCCACCGGAGACCGCTGCGGCGATCGCATCGATCTCCCGATCGAGCTCGTAGTCGGATGCGGCGATCGACCGCGTCGAGGTGCCGAGCATGCCCGGCGAGGCAAACGTCTGGCCGATCCCGGGCCGGTAGCGCCGCGAGCGGCCGGTCTCGCGTGCGTGCACCCGGTCGCCGCGCTCACGCACGCGGCGTGTGCGCTCGTGATCGGGGGCCGGCTCGTCCGGGTCGGTCTCCGGCTCGTCCTCGCCCTCGGCGGTCAGCGGTTCGGCGATGTCCTCCAGCGAGCGCCCTTCGGCGTCGACGCCGAAGAAGATCTCCGTGATGCCGCCGAGCGCCATCATCGCGGCGCCGATGAAGAATCCGGTCGCCAGCTGCGTCTCGCTGCCGCTGTCGATCAGGTGGCCGAACAGCAGCGGGCCGGTGATGCCGCCGATCGCCGTGCCGATCGCGTAGAAGAATGCGATCGCCAGCGCGCGTGTCTCCATCGGGAAGATCTCGCTGACGGTGAGGTATGCCGAGCTGGCGCCGGCGGAGGCGAAGAAGAACGCGACGCAGACGATCGCGATGAACGACCAGCGGTCGAGCGTGCCGCCGATCAGCAGGAAGCCGAGGGCCCGTCGCAGGTTCGTCTCGGCAATCGCCCCGAGTGGTCCAAGCACCAGCGTACCGATCGCCATCAGCGCAATCACCGGATCGAGCAGGTCGCGCGCGCCGGGCAGCAGCATGCCAAGGCTGCGCAGCAGTGCGTAGACGCCCACCTTGGTCAGCAAACCGGCCAGCAGTGCCGAAATTGCCGGTGGCGGCGCGTGGTAGCTGGCCGGCAGCCAGGCATTCACCGGAAACGCCGCCGCCTTCATGCCGAAAGCCAGCAGCAGCACTGCCGCTATCCCGGCGAGCGGCACCGGAT